>NZ_JACAOM010000147.1:0-40474 GCF_013386245.1 Pseudomonas sp. 21615526
AAGCTCCCTCGCCACAGAAGGCTGTTCGCGGCTGCTTGCAACTTAGCGCTGGGCAAACGCCAGGTTCAGCCCCAACCCCGCAAACGCCGCTGCAAAACTGCGGCGCAGCCAGTTCTGTACACGTGGCGATTCGATCACCGCGCGGCAGAACACATTGGCCAGCAGGCCATAAATCACAAACACCGCAAACGTCATCGCCATGAATACACTGCTCAGCAACAGCATTTGCAGGGCCGGTGCGCCCGCGCCCGGGGTGACGAATTGCGGCAGGAACGCCAGGAAGAAAATCGTCAGCTTGGGGTTCAGAATATTCAGCAACAGGCCTCGCACCATCAGGCTGTGGGCGCTGGAAATCGTCGGTGTGTCGTTCATGGCAAAGGCCGTTCGGTCCCGCCAGGTGGCGTAGGCGAGGTACAGCAAGTAGGCGGCCCCGGCATACTTGAGGGCTTCGAACGCCAGGGCGCTGGTATGCAGCAGGGCGGACAGCCCAAGCACGGAGGCCAACAAGTGCGGGACGATCCCAGCGGTGCAGCCCAGCGCGGCGAACACACTGGCGCGCTTGCCGGCGGTCAGTCCGGTGGACACGGTGAAGATCACGCCGGTGCCGGGAATGAGCACGACGATCAGGCAGGTGATCAGGAAGTTCAGGCTAAGCATGGCATTCAAACTCCTTGTAGGAACGACGGGAGCCTGATCCTTTCACGTTGCGGTTTTTTTGGCGAGTGCGGCAGGTCGGCGAACCCCGGTTAGACTTACCGGTCGATATCTGCCAAGACTGGCCCATTGTCGCCCAAGGAGGCCCCATGCGTTCATCTCGCCTCATCCTGTGCCTTACCACCTTATTGGTATTGGCCGGCTGCTCCAGCCAGCGCACCCAGCAACTGCCGGAACGCAGCGAAGCCGAGGTGAAAGCGCAGATCGTGCGACTGATGCCGGCCAGCGTGCCGGATCGTGGCGGCTGGGCCCAGGACATCTACACCGCCTTCAACACGCAGAAAATCTACCCTGGTACGGAGAACATCTGCGCGGTATTGGCCGTGACCGAGCAGGAGTCCACCTATCAGGTCGACCCGCCGGTCCCGAACATGGGCAAGATCGCCCAGGACGAAATCCTGCGGCGCGCCGCTAAAGTCCATGTGCCGGCGGTATTGGTGCGCACGGCACTGCAACTGCGCTCGCCCACCGGCAAGTCCTACGCCGAGCGCTTGAACGCTGCGCGCACCGAGCGGGATTTGAGTGGAATCTTTGACGACTTCATCAGTGTCGTGCCCTTGGGCAATACGCTGTTTGGCGGCTTCAACCCGGTGCATACCGCAGGCCCGATGCAGGTCAGCATCGACTTTGCACAAAAGCAGGCACGGGATTATCCCTACACCGTGGATGGCAGCATCCGCCGGGAAGTGTTTACCCGCCGAGGCGGCATGTACTTTGGCATCACCCATCTGCTGGGCTACCCGGTGAATTACGACCAGATGCTGTACCGCTTCGCCGATTTCAATGCCGGTTGGTACGCCAGCCGCAACGCCGCATTCCAGGCAGCGCTCAGCCGGGTCTCGGGTACCACGCTGGCGCTGGACGGCGACTTGATCAACTACGGCTCGTTCCTGCCAGGCACCACCGAGCTGGCAGTGCGCTCACTGGGCAAGGCGCTGGACATGCGCAACCCGAGCATCCGCAGCCAGCTGGAGCAGGGCGAGCGCCTGGATTTTGAAGACACCACCCTGTACCAGCGTGTGTTCGCCCTGGCCGACAAGGCCGCCGGCAAACCGGTGCCGCGGGCGATCCTGCCGGGCATCGTGCTGAAAAGCCCGAAGATCACCCGCAACCTCACCACGGCCTGGTTTGCCAAGCGCGTGGATGAGCGTTATCAGCGCTGCATGAAGCGTTAGGTTGATCACCGGGGATTTACCGGGCTGATGTTGATGGTCCGGATGGCTGCGGTGGGATACACCTCCAGTCTTGTCCCCAAGGAAGAACCTGACATGACTGCCCATGCCATCCCCGAAGGCTTTACTCCACTGCGTCGCAGCAGCCCACTCCTGGACCTGCTTGGCCCGGTGTATAGCCGAGGTGAAGGCTTGCAGCTGGAAATCGGCCTGCGCGCCGACAACCGCCACGCCAACGGACGCGGCACCGTGCACGGTGGCGTGCTGGCCACCCTGGCGGATGTGGGCATGGGCTACGCCATGGCGTTTTCCAGCGAGCCGCCGCTGCCGTTGATCACGGCGAGCATGACCCTGGACTATCTCGGCGCGGTGCAGGTAGGGGAGTGGGTCGAGGTGCGTCTGGAGCATCACAAGCGCGGGCGGCAGATGGCGTTTGCCACGGTCAGCGTGCAGGTCGGGGAGAAGGTGGTGGTGCGGGCAAATGCGGTGTTTGCGGTGCCCCAGGCGCGGGACTGACCGATAAAGAAAAGGCCCGGTTTTCGTGGAACCGGGCCTTTTCCATGTTGCTCTTTGAAATCAGCTGCGTTCAAGGGCCAGGGCTACACCTTGCCCGCCACCGATGCACAGGGTGGCCAGGCCCTTCTTGGCGTCACGCTTGATCATTTCATGCAGCAGGGTCACCAGCACACGGCAGCCTGACGCGCCGATCGGGTGGCCGATGGCAATCGCGCCGCCGTTGACGTTGACCTTGGCCGCGTCCCATTCCAGCTCTTTGCCCACCGCCAGTGACTGCGCGGCAAAGGCTTCGTTGGCTTCGATCAGGTCCAGGTCGCCCAGGCTCCAGCCGGCCTTGTCCAGGCAGCGGCGGGTGGCCGATACCGGGCCAATGCCCATGATCGCGGGATCGACGCCGGCGTTGGCGTAGCTGGCGATGCGTGCCAGTACCGGCAGGCCCAGGGCCTTGGCTTTGTCCGCGCTCATCAGTAGCACGGCAGCCGCGCCGTCGTTGAGGCTGGATGCATTGCCGGCGGTGACCGTGCCGTCTTTCTTGAAGGCCGGCTTGAGCTTGGCCAGGGATTCGGCGGTGGTGCCCGCCCGTGGCTGTTCGTCCACGGCGAAGGCCACCGGGTCGCCCTTGCGCTGGGGAATCAGGATCGGCGTGATCTCATCGCTGAAACGCCCGGCTTCAATGGCCGCCGTGGCTTTTTGCTGGGAGGCGGCGGCGAAGGCGTCCTGGGCTTCACGGCTGATGCCGTACTTGTCCACCAGGTTCTCGGCGGTGATGCCCATGTGGTAGTCGTTGAACGCATCCCACAGACCGTCGGTGATCATGCTGTCGATCATCTTCGCATGGCCCATGCGCAGGCCGGTGCGGGCGGCCGGCAATACGTACGGGGCCAGGCTCATGTTCTCCATGCCGCCGGCGATGATTACCTCGGCATCGCCGCAACGGATCGCTTGTGCGCCCAGGTGCAGGGCCTTGAGCCCCGAGCCGCAGACCTTGTTCAGGGTCAGCGCCGGCACGGCGTGGGGCAGGCCGGCGAGGATCGAGGCCTGGCGGGCCGGGTTCTGGCCGCTGCCGGCGGTGAGCACCTGGCCAAGGATCACTTCATCCACGAGTGCCGGGTCGATGCCGGTCTGCTCCAGCAGGCGACGAATCACCGCAGCCCCCAGCTCCGGGGCCGGGATGCTTGCCAGCGAACCTTGGAAGCTGCCCACGGCGGTGCGGGTGGCAGCAACAATCACGACGTCTTGCATGGAATCTGTCCTCACTGGAAGTGCATTTCTGGAACGTGGTCCGGGACGATCAGTTTACCGGCTGTCTTGCTGACGATCTCTTCAACACTGACGCCAGGTGCGCGTTCCTTGAGGACAAAAGCGCCATTTTCGATTTCCAGGTAGGCCAGGTCCGTCAGCACGCGCTTGATGCAGTTGGCGCCGGTCAGCGGCAGGCTGCATTGGCTGAGCAACTTGGATTCACCGTCCTTGGACGCGTGGGTCATGATCACGATGATGTTCTCGGCACCGGCCACCAGGTCCATCGCGCCGCCCATGCCCTTGACCAGCTTGCCGGGGATCATCCACGAGGCGATGTTGCCTTGTACATCGACCTCAAACGCGCCGAGCACGGTCAGGTCGACGTGGCCGCCGCGAATCATCGCGAAGGACTCGGCCGAGGAGAAGATCGACGCGCCAATGCGCGCGGTGACGGTCTGTTTGCCGGCGTTGATCATGTCGGCATCGATGGTTTCTTCAGTAGGAAACGGACCCATGCCCAGCAGGCCGTTTTCCGACTGCAGCATGACCTCCATGCCTTCTGGGATGTAGTTGGCCACCAGGGTCGGAATGCCGATGCCGAGGTTGACGTAGAAACCGTCCTGCATTTCGCGGGCGACGCGTTGAGCCATTTGTTCGCGGGTAAGAGCCATTTTTTGTCTCCTTATTATTTGGGCTGGTGGATTATTTGCGGAGGGTGCGCTGTTCGATGCGCTTCTCGAAGGTGCCGCAAATGATCCGGTCGACGTAGATCCCTGGGGTGTGGATATGCGCCGGGTCCAGCTCGCCCGGTTCGACGATTTCTTCGACTTCGACCACGGTGATCCTGCCGGCGGTGGCGGCCAGCGGGTTGAAGTTCTGGGCGGTGTGGCGATAGATCACATTGCCGAAGTGGTCGGCTTTCCAGCCTTTGACGATGGCGAAGTCGCCGGTGATGGATTCTTCCATCAGGTACGGGCGACCGTTGAACTCGCGGGTTTCCTTGCCTTCAGCGACTGGCGTGCCGACGCCGGTGGCGGTGAAGAAGGCCGGGATGCCGGCACCGCCTGCGCGCAGTTTTTCGGCGAGGGTGCCTTGGGGCGTCAGGACCACTTCGATTTCGCCGCTGAGCAGTTGCTTCTCGAACAGGGCGTTTTCACCGACGTAGGACGCGAAGACCTTGCTGATCTGCTTGCCTTCCAGCAGCAGGCCCAGGCCGAAGCCGTCGACGCCGCAGTTGTTGGAGACCACGGTCAGGTTGCGGGTGCCTTTGCGCTTGATTTCGGCAATGAGGTTTTCCGGGATGCCGCACAGGCCAAAACCACCGGCAAGTACCGTCATGCCATCTTCCAGGCCTGCCAGCGCCTCTTCATAGGACGCTACGCGTTTATCAAAACCTGCCATATGCACCTCTTTTATTGTTTGTGGGCCAGCCATATGAACCGAGTGTTGCGCCGACGGATTGATTTGTTAAGTTGTTTTTTAAGGTTGATTGATTTAAAAAACAGCATAGTCCTCAGCCATCGAGAGAAGCTTCATGACAGTTAAACAGATGCGCGCCTTTCTTGCCGTGGCCCAGACCTTGAGCTTTGCGGCCGCCTGTGAGCGTTTGCATCTTTCCCAGTCGGCCTTGAGCCTGACCATCAAAGGCCTGGAAGAAGGCCTGGGCGGGCGCCTGTTCAGCCGCAATACGCGCAATGTCGCGCTGACCCCTGAAGGCGAATCCCTGCTGCCCCTGGCCCGGCGCTTGATCGCCGACTGGGACAATGCCGAGGATGAGTTGCGCCAGCGTTTCACCTTGCAGCGCGGGCGGGTAACAGTGGCGGCGATGCCGTCGTTTGCCGGAAACCTGCTGCCACCGATCCTGAAGATTTTTCGCGCGCGCTATCCTCAGGTCAACGTAACGGTGAATGACGTGATCAACGAGCAGGTGCTGGAAATGGTCCGCGATCGCCAAGTGGAGTTGGGCGTGGCGTTTGAACCGGCGGAAAGCTCATCGCTGGTGTTCACCCCGCTGTATGTGGACCGCTTTGTGGCGGTGGTGCCCGGTGACTCGCCATTGGCACGCCGCTCCGATATCGCCTGGCACACCCTGCTGGAACAACCCTTCATCACCTTGCAGCGCCCGTCCACGGTACGAGTGATGCTTGAAGAACACCTGAAGGTGCTGGACCTGAAGCTGCCCGTAGCCCTGGAGAGCCATCAACTGGCGACGGTGGGCAAGATGGTTGCCAGTGGCTTGGGCGTGAGTGCAGTGCCGGCGTTGTGTGCACGCCAAATGCAGGAGGCAGGCGCCCATTGCATCACCTTGAGCGATCCGGTGATCGAACGGCCGATTGGTGTACTGACCAAGCCCGGCCACGAACTTTCAGCGGCGGCCCAGGCCATGTTTGATATTTTTTGCGATGAAGCGGGGAAGGGGCGTTTCCCGGCGTTGTTGCAATAACCGTCGGCCATAAAAAAGCCTGCTCGTTTTAAGCGAGCAGGCTTAAGTGATAAGTGCGTAGTTATCAGCAGTATCTGTCGATCACCTTAACGTGCGAATGGCCTTTAAGGTTCTGCCACTCGGTATTAAGTGTATGGAAGACCTGCTCGATAAAGTTGCGATCGGCGGCGGCTTTCTTGCCGACATAACCCTGGCCGCGGCGGTACATCTTCAGGCGCGCTGCCAGTTCACGGTTATTCCTGTCGAACTCTTCTTCCACGGTGTGGGGCGCCAGGCAGTCAATATGGACCTGGCCCGATTTACCAATCCAGAGGATATGGTCGTCGAGCGTGTCTTTCTGCGCTGCGAACATCTCAGCCAATTCATCGATAGTTGGTTGGTTGTTCAGATTCATGTGTAAGCCCCTTGACCAGTTGGCGATCTCTAGTTGATCCGTTAAAACTACTAAGTTGTCTCCGGCTCAGAAAACCGGGCGTCAGCGACTGTCTGCCGAATACGGGCAGGGTCTTGAACCGATGCATGTAGTCTTGCTGATGACCTGCTACGCAATGGTTTCATAACGAAGACAAGCAGCGTTTGAGCTACTTGTACCGATCCTTTCGGGCCGGTCAGCTTCATCAATCTGCCTTGTGGGCAGTGCACATCCGGAAAAAACAGCTCGGCGGTCAGACGAGCTTGTTCAAAACGCGTGTTACCAACGCTCCCGATCCGGGAGACGCTTGAATCATGCAATTACAAAACGGTTACGTCAACGATTATGTAGTGATTATTTTTGAGCACTACATAAATCCTTGCAGGGCGGGGGTGTGAGCGGAAAACGTGACTTGGGCGTCACTTTTCGTGCGGGCAGGTCGCGGGATCCGGGGGCTTTTTGTGGCGAGGGAGCTTGCTCCCGCTGGGGTGCGAAGCGCCCCCACCAGGCTGACTGCGGTTCTGCAGGAATCATTCGGTTGTCGGTTTTGGGGCCGCTGCGCAGCCCAGCGGGAGCAAGCTCCCTCGCCACAGAAAAGCAGGATTGGGCTATCCCAGGCGTTCTGCCAGCAACGGCAACAAACGTTCGCAGGAGGCTTCGATCTTGAGTTGCAGCAACTCATCGCCCCGTGTCTTGCCCAGATTGATGGCAATCACGGGCTTGCCTTGCTCGACCATCGCCTTGCACAACCGAAACGCTGAATACGCCATCAGCGACGAACCCACCACCAGCAATCCTTCTGCGTCATCCACCGCCGCCATCGCCTTGGCTGCCGTGCCCTGGGCGACGTTCTCACCGAAAAACACCACATCCGGCTTCAACCGTTGCCCACCGCAATGGGGGCAGCGGGGCACCTGAAAACGTCCTTCAAAGGCCGGGTCCAGCAGGGTGTCACCGTCGGGGGCTTGAACGGCATCCACACCCGCCAGGTACGGATTCTCCGCTTCCATTTGGCGCTGGATCAGGTTCCGGTCGCTGGTCTGCTGGCAATCCAGACATAGCACCCGGTGAAGGCTGCCGTGGAGTTCGATCACATCATGGCTGCCAGCCTGATCGTGCAGGGTGTCGACGTTCTGGGTGATCAGCCCGGCAATGCGCTGACGTTGCTGCAGAGTGGCCAGGGCGATATGCGCCGCGTTCGGCTGCGCGACACGCACCCTCGGCCAGCCGAGCATCGCCCGCGCCCAGTAGCGGCGGCGCGCCTGCGGGGTTGCCAGGAACTCCTGGTACATCATCGGCGCCTTGCCCCGGCGCACGCCTTCGCTGTCGCGATAATCGGGAATCCCCGAAGAGGTGCTGATACCCGCACCGGTCAGCACCAGGAAGCGCCGTTGGGACATGGCCCGGTGCAGGCTGTCGAGTTGGTTATCGACTTGATGTTGCAGGGTATCGAGCATGGGGTCCCCAATGATTATTCGCCGCGAATGTACTGCTCCAGCTGTTTGATCAGGTCGGCCTGTTCGGCAATCGCTTCCTTGACCAGGTCGCCGATGGACAGCAGGCCAAGGAGCTCGCCGTTCTCCACCACAGGCAGGTGCCGCAGATGTCGGTCAGTCATGATCGTCATGCAAGTCTCGACAGTCTGGTGAGTGTCGACGGTGATCACCGGTGAATTCATGATCTCGTGGGCTTTGGTCGTCACCGAAGACAATCCATGGAGGATGACCTTACGGGCATAGTCTCGTTCACTGATGATGCCCACCACCTTGCCGTCCTGGAGCACTGGCAAGGCCCCGACGTTTTTCGAAGCCATCACGATCAAGGCCTCAAATACCGTATGGTCGTGGGGGATGGTGTGGACTTGATGGTTATGCTGGTCTTTGGACTTCAGCACTTGGGCAACGGTTTTCATGGAGGCCACTCCGGTGTTGTTATTGTTGGGAGGTTAGCAGGCCCTACAGAATCCTGGATGGCCTGCAGCAGGGCAAGGTCCAAAGCGGCATACATCCCGTCGAAAAACGTCATTGTCGCGATTTCTTAGTGCTTCTCAGCCTTTGTTTGCCGGTTTCGCCGCCCGCTTCGGGCTGGTGGCCGTCTTGCGCTTGGCCGGTTTGCGTTTGTTTTTCCACGGTGTGGCGCCACGTCCGGCCGGGCTGGCCGGGCCGCTGATGGTCAGGCGCATGCCAGTGCAGCGGGTCACCTGTTTGCTCATCCATGCGGCCTGTTTGGCGACGAACTCTTCCAGGCTCATCTCGCCGCTTTGCACCATGTCCAGTGCCTGCTCCCAGATGGCCGTGGTGCCGGGGTCGGCAATTGCCCGTGGCACTGCATCAATCAGGCTGAACGCGGCGGGTGTTGCCGACAGCGCCTTGCCGTTTTTCACCAGGTAGCCGCGGTCCAGCAGGCCCTGGATGATCCCGGCACGGGTGGCTTCGGTGCCGATCCCGGTGGTGTCCTTGAGCTTTTGCTTGAGCAGCGGGTCTTCCACCAGCTTGGCGACGTTTTTCATCGCCTTGATCAGGTCGCCTTCGGTGAAGGGTTTGGGTGGCTGGGTCCACAGGTCCTTGAGGTTGACCTTGGCCACGGCGTAGTCCTGCCCCTGAACCAGTTTTGGCAAGGACTGCGGCGCAGGTGCTTCACGGCCCTTGGCCGGTGCCAATGCTTCCGGCAATGCGCGTTTCCAGCCCGGCTCGACGATGACTTTACCGACAGCCCGCAAGGCTTCACCGGCACAATCGAAATCTGCCTGGGTACGGTCGTACTCGTGGTTGGGCAGGAACTGCGCGAGATAGCGGGCGCGAATCAAGGTGTAGACGGCGCGATGCTTGCCCGTCAATTGCCCGACATCCTGGCCGGCGCCGGTGGGAATGATGCCGTGGTGCGCGCTGACCTTGGCGTCGTTCCAGGCCCGTGACCGGCGTTGTGGATCCATGTGCGGCATCAACGCGTTCACTGCCGGATCGGCCCGCCCCAGCGCCGCGAGAATTTTCGGCGCGTCGCCGTGCTGGCTAAGGGGCAGGTAGCCGCAATCGCTGCGCGGGTAAGTGATGACCTTGTGGGTTTCGTAGAGCGACTGCGCAACATCCAGGGTTTCCTGAGCGCCGAGGCCAAGCTTTTTCGAGCAGATTTCCTGCAGGGTGCCGAGGTCGAAGGGCAGGGGCGCGACGTCGCGCATCCGCTCGGTACGCAGTTTGACCAACCGCGCACTGGCGGCGTTGCTCATGGCATTGGCGGCGTCCCGGGCAAGCTGCGGATTGAGGCAGCGGCCCTGATCGTCACAGGCGTCTTCTGTTGCGCGCCACTGCGCCGTGAAGGTGATGCCGTCGTGGAGCAGATCCACATCGATGGCCCAGTACGCGACGGGTACAAAGTCGGCAATGCTGCGGTCCCGGTCCACTACCAGGCGCAAGGTCGGGGTTTGCACACGGCCGACCGGCAACACGCCCTGGTAGCCGGACTGTTGGCCCAGCAGGGTAAACAGGCGGCTCATGTTCATCCCGATCAGCCAGTCGGCACGGGAGCGGCCAAGGGCCGAATGGTAGAGGCTGAAGGTTTCAGCACCGGGCTTCAACGAGGCCAGGGCCTTGCGGATCGACGCATCGTCGAGCGCCGAGAGCCATAGCCGCTGGATGGGGCCGCGATAACGGCAATGCTCCACCAGCTCACGGGCGATCATCTCGCCCTCACGGTCGGCATCGGTGGCGATCACCAGTTCCTGGGCTTCCCCCAGCAGACGCTTGACCGCCTTGAACTGGCTGGCCGTCTTGGGCTTGACCAGCATCTTCCACTTTTCGGGGATGATCGGCAGGTCGGCCAGCACCCAGCGTTTGTACTTGGCGTCGTAGCTGTCGGGCGGGGCGGTTTCCAGCAGGTGGCCGATGCACCAGGTCACCGTCACGCCTGAGCCCAGCCAGCAACCGTCGCCACGCCGGGTCGCGCCGAGCACGGCGGCGATATCCTTGGCCTGGGACGGTTTTTCACAGAGGAACAGCCGCATGGTCACCACATTCGCTACGCAATTGAATGGGGAGCAGGATGAGCAATAAATCAGAATTGGGCAACTTTTATCTGGATGGATATACAGCAATTTGTGTGTCTGGTGCTAAACCCAATGTGGGAGCGGGCTTGCTCGCGAATGCGGTGTATCAGTCAACCTATCCGGCGACTGACCCCCCGCTTTCGCGAGCAAGCCCGCTCCCACACTGAAACTCCAGCGCCGGCCGGATCGACGTTTAGTTATTGTCGATATCGACGTTCTTGGTTTCTTTCAGGCAAATCAGCCCCACGATCAGGCTCACCCCGGTAATGACCACCGGGTACCACAGCCCATAGAAAATATCCCCGGTGTACACCACCAGCGCAAACGACACCGTCGGCAGGAAGCCACCAAACCAGCCATTCCCGATGTGGTATGGCAGCGACAGCGAGGTGTAGCGGATGCGTGTCGGGAACAGCTCCACCATCAGCGCTGCCAGCGGGCCGTAGCACATGGCGGCGATCAGGATCAGCGCGACGATCAGCACCACCACCATGGTTTTGTTGACCTGGGCCACATCAGCCGATTGCGGATAACCCGCCAGGGTCACCGCGCCTTTCAGGGCGGCTTCGTCGTAACCGTCGATACGCACATCACCTACGCTCACCTGCACCGCGCTGCCCGCCGGGGCGGCCGCGCTTTCGTACGGCAGGCCCTGTTTCACCAGGAAGGTCTTGACCTTGTCGCAGGGGCTGTCAAAACGCGCCTTGCCCACCGGGTCGAACTGGAAGGTGCAGGTGGCCGGGTCTGCCAATACGGTGATCGGCGACTGGCGGCTGGCGTGGTCCATCGCCGGGTTGGTGTAGTGCGCCAGGCCCTTGAAGATCGGGAAGTACAGCGCGGTGGCCAGCAGCAGGCCGACCATCAACACCGGCTTGCGTCCCAGCTTGTCCGAAAGCCAGCCGAAGAAGATGAAGAACGGCGCACCAATCACCACGCTGATGATCAGCAGCATGTTGGCCAGCGCCGGATCCATCTTCAAAAACTGTGTGAGGAAGAACAGCACATAAAACTGCGCGGCATAGAACGTCACTGCCTGGCCGGCGTTGATGCTGAACAGCGCAATCAGCACGATCTTGAGGTTTTCCCATTTGCCGAAGGATTCGCGGATCGGCGACTTGCTGGCCTTGCCTTCCTCTTTCATTTTCAGGAACGCCGGCGACTCGTGCAGGCTCAGGCGGATCCAGGTGGAGATGCCCAACAGCACGATCGACAGCAGGAACGGCAGGCGCCAGCCCCACACTTCGAATTGGTCGCCGGTGAAGTAACGGCACGCCAGCACCACCAGCAGCGACAGCAGCAGGCCGAGGGTCGCGGTGGATTGAATCCAGCTGGTGTGGAAGCCGCGTTTGCCCGCCGGGGCGTGCTCGGCCACATAGGTGGCTGCGCCGCCGTACTCGCCGCCCAGCGCCAGGCCCTGGAGCATGCGCAGCGCGACGAGGATGATCGGTGCGGCAATGCCGATGCTCGAATAGGTCGGCAGCAGGCCGACGCAGAAAGTCGCCAGGCCCATCAGGATGATGGTGGCGAGGAAGGTGTACTTGCGCCCGATCATGTCACCCAGCCGACCGAACACCAGCGCGCCGAACGGGCGCACCACAAAGCCGGCGGCGAAGGCCATCAGGGCAAAGATAAACGCCGTGGTGTCGTTGACCCCGGCAAAGAACTGCTTGCTGATTACCGCCGCGAGTGCGCCGTAGAGGAAGAAGTCATACCACTCGAACACCGTCCCGAGGGAAGAGGCGAAGATGACTTTCTGTGTGTCGTTGCTGTCTCGCGCCTTGGTGGCGGAGCCCAGGGGTTGAGCGTGTTCTGACATTTGGGTAGCCCTCACAGTGATTATTTATTGTTGTTCCACTGTCGGCGCCACATCGGCGCCGCTATTCCCCTGTAGGTGCCCGGCTTGCCGGCGATGGCGCTCTCAAGCTGTGCACAACGCTTGAAAACGCCACCGCCGGCAAGCCGGGGTCCTGCAGGTCAAGCCGGTAAGGTCAGTTCTTTCTCCGGGGCGAGGCTCCTTGTGTTCGGCGAAAGGATAAGCTGCGCGGCTTTTTCCGCGATCATCAGCGTCGGTGAGCAGGTGTTGCCTGAAGTGATGCGTGGCATGACCGACGCGTCGGCGATGCGCAGGCCGGGAACCCCGTGCACTCGCAGTTGGGCGTCGACCACCGCGTCCTTGTCGCTGCCCATGCGGCAGGTGCCCACTGGATGGAAAATCGTGGTGCCAATGCGGGCGGCGGCTTCCTGCAGTTGTTCGTCCGTCTGCAGTTCTGCGCCGGGCAGGTACTCCACCGGGTTGAATTGCTTCAGGGCCGGCGCCGAGACGATGCGTCGGGTCAGGCGAATGGCGTCGGCGGCCACCCGCAGGTCTTCCGGATGGCTGAGGTAGTTGGGGCGGATCAGCGGTGCGTCTGCCGGGTTGGCCGAGCGAATGTCGATGCGGCCACGGCTTTGCGGGCGCAAGTCGCACACCGAAGCGGTGAAGGCCGGGAACCCGTGCAGTGGTTCGCCAAAGCGCTCCAGGGACAGCGGTTGCACGTGGTATTCGAGGTTGGCCGACGTCTGCTCCGGTCCGGAGCGGGCAAACGCGCCAAGCTGGCTGGGGGCCATGGACAACGGGCCGCTGCGGTCATACAGATAGCGTAGGCCCATGCCCATCTTGCCCCACACGGTGCCGGCGATCTGGTTCAGGGTGCGGGCGTTTTCCAGCTTGTAGATCAGGCGCAGTTGCAGGTGATCCTGCAGGTTGCCGCCCACGCCGGGTAACTCGTGCAGCACATCGATGCCCAAAGGCTTGAGCACGCTGGAGGGGCCGATACCGGAGCGTTGCAGGATGCCTGGCGAACCGACGGAGCCGGCGCACAGGATGATTTCCTTGCGCGCCCGCCACGTGACTGGCTGGCCTTGCCGGCGAGCAACCACCGCCGCCGCACGGCCGTTCTCCAGGAGTACGCGGTCGACTTCAACCTCGGTCATCACCGTCAGGTTGGGCCGCTGGCGGATCGGCTTGAGAAACGCCTTGGCCGCATTCCAGCGCACGCCGGATTTCTGATTGACCTGGAAATAGCCACAGCCTTCGTTGTCGCCCTGGTTGAAGTCGCTGATGCTGTCGATACCGCTTTGCTGCGCCGCGTCACGAAACGCATCGAGGATCGGCCAGTGCAGGCGCTGTTGCTCAACCCGCCATTCACCGCCGTCACTGTGAAATTGCGAGGCACCGGCAAAATGGTTTTCGCTCTGCTTGAACAGCGGCAGCACATCCTTCCACGCCCAACCGGGATTGTCCTCTGCCCAGCCGTCGTAATCCCGGGCCTGGCCGCGCATGTAGATCATGCCGTTGATGGACGAGCACCCGCCCAGCACCTTGCCGCGCGGGTAGCTCAGCGCACGGCCTTGCAGGCCTTCCTGGGCTTCGGTCTTGAAGCACCAGTCGGTGCGCGGGTTGCCGATGCAGAACAGGTAGCCGACGGGAATATGGATCCAGGGGTAGTTATCGCGACCGCCTGCTTCAAGCAGCAACACGCGATGGGCAGGGTTGGCAGACAGTCGATTGGCCAGAAGGCAGCCCGCCGGGCCGGCGCCTACCACCACGTAATCGTATTCAGCAGCTGCAGAATGCATCTGTGACCTCGCTTGTTTTTCTTATTGGTCCCATCCTAGTTGTTAGTTTTCGTCTTAAAAATGTTAGTTTTTACCCAGCTGCTGTGCGTTTTTAGACAACGCTGCTGTTCAGGGGAAGAAGGGGAAGGCATGTTCGACTGGAATGATCTGCGGTTCTTTCTTGAGTTACAGCGTAGCGGACGCTTGCTCACGGCGGCGCAACGCCTGAAAACCACCCACGCCACCGTGGCCCGGCACATCGAGGCCATCGAGAAAAGCCTGGGCACTGCGCTGTTCGTGCAGCACGCCCAGGGTTACGAACTCACGCCCTCCGGAGAAGCCCTGCTCAAACATGCCGAAGCCATGGAAAACGTGGCGCTGCTGGCCGAAGAAGAACTGACCCATTCCGCCGCGCCCCTGGGCAAGATCCGCCTGGGGGTGGCCGAGGGTTTGGGCGTGATGTTCCTGGCCAGTCGCATGGGCGGCCTGTTCGAACGCTACCCGGGCCTGGAAGTGGAACTGCTGGCAGTGCCACGGTTTGTCAGCATCCTCAACCGCGAAGCGGAAATCAGCATCCACCTCGAACGCCCCAGCGTCGACCAACTGGTGACCCGCAAACTCACCGACTACCGCCTGGCGCTCTACGCCAGCCGCAGCTACCTGGACCGCACACCGCCGATTGAAAAACGCGAGGACCTGGCGGTGCACGCCTGGATCGATTACGTCGATGATTTGCTGTTCAGCCAGGAACTGAAATTCCTCAGCAGTTTCTGCCGCAACCCCAAGGTGGTGTTCCACAGCACCAGCGTGATCGCCCAGCACCAGGCGGCGCGCTCGGGGTTGGGAATTGCCGTATTGCCGTGCTTCATGGCGGCGAGCGACCCGGACCTGGTGCCGCTGCTGCCGGCGGAGAGCATCCAGCGCAGCTACTGGATCAGCTCCCGGCGCGAGTTGCACAAGTCGGTAAGGTTGCGGGTGTTGTGGGATTACCTGGTGGAACTCTGCGCGCGGGAGCAAGGGGTTTTGCTGGGGGAGGGTTAGAGCTTCACCACCTGATGCACCTGCTCACCACAGGCACGGATCTCCTTGATCATCTTTTCAAACGGTGCGCTGACAATTTCATCGTGGGTCAGCCAGCGTATTTTCTGCGTCAGGACGTAGTGATAACGCCAGTCGCCCTTGACGCGCTCACCCGTCAGGTCCAGGTCGTACCACGGCGAGCGTACCTGGCAAGCCTTGATGTCCTTGTCGATCTGCCCACCCGACAGTGTGATGGTGTAATCCAGCGTCTCGGGGTTGCCTATGTACAAGTCGGCCAGTTGCCCATTGCGGCGGTAGTTGAGCAGACCGTCCCATTTCTCTTGCAGCAAGGCATCGTTGTAGATGTGGTCGTTGCCCAGCGGTTCCAGGGGCCGCATGTCCGTCAGCGTGGCGCTGACCTTGTAGCTGGCCGGGATCAGGAAGGCGGTGGCGGGGCGCTCGACCTGGCAGTCGGTGATCTGTTTGCCGAAGTTGTCGCAGATGTTCTGGTCGCTGGCGGTGGCGCCTTGCTGGCGGTCGGCGACGCTCAGTTGCATCAGCGGCATGCCGCGAAAATCAACGGTGGCCGAGACCCGGGCGGTGCCCTGGGCGTCGAAGCGCTCCTGTTTGTCGAGGATCAACGTGGGGGCGGCGGGCTGCAGCGGGATGTGTTCTTCACGTACCTGGCCCTCGGCGTTGGTCACCAGCACCCAGCGGTCCTGGATGTCGGGCAGGGTCTGGCCGGGGGCGAAGATCGGGTTGGTCGGGTCCAGCCACCACACCTGGCCATCGACTTCGGCGCGGACGATGGCGTGGTTCGGTGCGCCGGTGCCGGGAATCAGCAGCGGGTTAACCACATCGCCGCGGCTGACCCAGGCCGGTTCGGCCTTGATTCCGCTGGCCTTGAGCATGGCTGCCAGCAGCGTCGAAAGGTCTTTGCAGTCGCCGTAGCCGTGCTGTTCGATCTCCGCCAGGCTGAAGGGTACATAGCCGCGATCCGAGGCGCGCCAGTCGCCCAGGTAACGGTAGTGGTCGTTGATGTGCTGCATCAGGCCGGCCACCTGTTGTGCCGGTGGCAAGCCGCGAACGGCGGCCACGGCGGCGGCGCCCTGGGGCGGCAGCTTGGCGCCGAGGATCTGGTTGTAGCGTTCGGCAAAGCCGCCGAAGTACTGCTGGCGATCCAGGGAGCTGCCGACTTCGATACGCGGGGCGTGGCGTATGTAGGCGTTGGCGGATTCGTTGATATAGCTGAGGTAGGTCGGGGCCTTTTGCACCACGTCCAGGGTCTTGCGATTGGCTGATGGCGTAATGCTGAAATCCTCCATCAATTCGCTGCGCCACTCGATCGGCCGCTCGGCGGTGAAGCGTGCCTTGAAGTGGTCGCGCCGTGCGGCGTTGGGGCCGAACTGCAAGGCGTAGTAGAACTCGGTCATCAGCGGTTTGGCCGGGTGATGTTCGCGCACCGTGTAGCGGATTTGCGTGCCGACCCGCAGGTTGGGAAACGCCAGCGAGGTCTGTTTTTCCCGGGAAAAACCCTGGTCCGGGTTGGGGGCGGTGCGGGTGTCGATTTGCGTCGGGTCCAGGGGCACAGGTTTACCGCCGGGCTGGGTGGACTCGGCCTTGATCAGTTCGAAGCCGTCTTCTTCCTGGTAGCTGAAGTCGATCCGCGAGAGCATTTCGCGGCCGCTTGGCTTGAGGATGGTGTAGTGAAAGCGGGTAGTGCAGTCGACGCTGGCGTCGCGGTTGAAGTGGCAATGCAGCTCGGTGTCGCTGGCCAGCGGGGCTTCGGCCATTGGTTGCAGGGCGGCAAACGCGCTGTGACTGGCAAGCCCCCAGCTGATGCAGATCAGGGGACGGTAAAACGAAAAACGGAGCATGGGCGCCTCAGGTGGAACATTGACACAAGTACCCTAGGGGTACCGAGAAGGCGCCGGATGATAATGGATCGCAACACGAATGCCTAGCATTGTCCGACAATTAATTTCGCTGTAAGGCCCGATCTAGAGCCTTCGTTAATGTTTTAAGGATTATTTTTCGAGTTCAAACTCGACGCTGCCCAGCCGCTCACCGTTCACCAGCACGTGAACCGCATGCTTGCCGGGATAGTGCTTGCGCGTGGTCAATTCACGGATATGTTGGCCACGGCTGATGGCGTGATGTTCTCCGGCACCCAGGGTAAATGCCTTGAGCTTGAACACCTTGGACGCGCTGTGACCGGCGCTTTTCACATAGTCGATGGCGTAGTCGACCACCAGCTTTTGCGACGAATCGGCAGTGGACTCCAGGCTGAAGGACAGGTTGATCCGCTCCCCCAACTTGATCGCCGCCGGCTCGACCTTGAGTTGATGGATCTTCACTTCGGCCCTGGCCCCGGCGCCCATGATCGTCAGCGCCCGGGTGTTGCCTTGCTTGATCAGGCTGCGCAGCGCGTGGCGGGCGATCCACGCGGTGTGGGGGTTATCCAGGGACCAGCCTTCGATCAGACCCAGCACCCAATCCGGATGGTCCTTGGTGATGTCGTTGAGGTGGTTGGCCACCGACTTGCGCACGTAGAGGCTGCTGTCGGCCTTGAGATTGTCGAGGATCGAAGCGCACAGGTTCGGATCGGCCTGCACCTCGGCCAGGCGAAACGACCATGGCAGCCGTGGCCGTGAACCTTCGCTGGCGAGGCGCCGCACGTGTTCGTTGTCATCCAGCGACCATTGCTGCATTACGGCCAGGGTGCGCTTGAAATCCCTCAGCAGGAAATGCCGTACGGCAAACTCGGCGGAGCCGAAGGTGGTGAAATACTTGAGGGCAGCCATGGAGCGCTTGAAATCATCGCCGCCGTAGCTGGCAACGTAGTGGGGCAGGAACAGGCTGACAAAGGCGCTGTTCAGCCGAGGGGCAAGGGCATACAGCAACTTCAGGGTTTGCGGATAATCCAGCGGGATCACAGCGTTCAGGCTTTCGCTGACCCGCGCCATGCGCTGCATCACCGACAGGTCTGCCAACCCGGCCTTGGCGTGTTTGAGAAAACCCTTGGCGTCGAACGCCGGGTACACCGCGGTCATTTCGTTGGCGATGTGTTGCAGGCGTTCGGCGTTGAAGATTTCCTTCAGGGCCGGGGCGCTTTGGTCGGTCATGGGCAAGTCCGCGGTTAGCCAGAGATGCCCACGAGGCTAACCATCAGTGCCTAGAGATACCAGCGATATTCCCGCGCATGAATTTCCTGCTGGAATGCCAGGTGGTCCTGGCGTTTGTTTTCGCAATACACGTCGACAAACTCCGCGCCCAGGCCTTCGCGCAACGTCGGCTGATGCTGCATGGCGCGCACCGCCTCCAGCATTTCCAGGGGGAAGTCCGCGCCGCTGTTGCGGTCTTCGTTCAGCGGGGCGATGGGCTCCTTCGCTGCTTCAAGACCATGCTCAAGCCCCACCAGAATCGCCGCCAATACCAGATACGGGTTGGCATCGGCACTCGCCAGGCGATGTTCGATGCGCAGGTTGCGCGGGTCGGATTCAGGGATTCGCACGCACGCGTCACGGTCTTCAAAGCCCCAGCACGCGCGGGTTGCCGCGTTGACCGTGCCACCAAGGCGGCGGAAGGCGTTGTGGTTGGGCGAGAAGATCGGCATGCAGTGCGGCAGCAGTTCCAGGCAACCCGCCACCGCGTGGCGCAACGGTTGCTGCTGGTGGGCCGCCAGCAGGTTATTGCCCGCCGCATCGTACAGGCTGACGTGCACATGCATGCCGCTGCCGGGGTGTTGCAGGTAAGGCTTGGCCATGAAGCTGGCGCGATAGCCGTGCTTGAGGGCCACGCCACGGGTGCTGCGGCAGAACAGGGCGGCCCAGTCGGCGGCGCGCAGGCCGTCTTCCAGGTGGCCGAAATTGATTTCGAACTGGCCGGGGCCGAGTTCGGCGGTGATCACCGTGATGTCGATGCCCTGGGCCTTGGCCGTCTCGACCATATCGTCCAACACCGGCGCAAAGCGTGACAGGCGCTCGATGTGCAAGTTGGGCTGGTCGTCCGCGTCATCACTCAGCGGGTCGCGGGCAAATTGCGGCAGGCCGTCGCTGAGCTTTTTGTCGAACAGGTAGAACTCCAGCTCGAACGCGACCACCGGGTGAATGCCTTTGCGCTGCAGGCGTTCCAGCACCTTGGCCAGTACTTCCCGGGGTTCGAATTCGATGGGCGCTTCGGTGCCGTCGGAGGTGATCAACATCTGCCCCAGCGGCTGCGCCTCCCAGCTCACCGGCTTGAGGGTGCCGGGCACCAGGCGGCGGTTGGCGTCCGGGTCGCCGTCGTGGAAGCAGTAGTCGCCGATCTTGAACAGGCCGCCCTGGGCACCCAGCAGCACCGCGTTCTGCGGCAGTTTCAACGGGCTGCCGGCGGCGACCTTTTCCAGCATCTCCACCGGGTAGCGCTTGCCGTAGAAATGCCCGGGAATGTCCAGGGCAATCAGGTCGACGTAGCGCACATCGGGATGGTTCTGGCGAAAGGTCCGGACTTCGGCCAAAAGCGTGGAAGCATGGCTTTTCACGGGTGTTGCTCCTAGTTGTAGACCCACAGCACGCGGGCTGGCAGGTCGGTCAGGTTGCCGTAGCGGCAGTGGGCAAAACTGGCCAGGTGGAAGCTGTCGCCGGGGCCCAGGGTGACCGAGTCCGGCTCGCCCTCGACCCACAGCGTCAACTCGCCCTCCAGCACGTAACCGGCCTGTTCGGCACGGTCGCTCATGGTTTGTTCGCCGCTGTTGGCACCGGGGGCCAGCAGGCTGTCGAGGATCGAGAACGCGCCGTGCATGCTCGGCGACACCAGGATGTCGGTGATGCCATTGGCGTAATACACCGTGCGCCGTTCGTTGGGGCGGGTGACCCAGTCCACCGCCTTGGGTTTGGACAGGCTGTAGAAATAGGTGGTGGGCACACCGAGCGCGTGGCTGATGGCCGTGAGGTCGGCCACGGTCGGGCGCGACAGGCCGCGTTCAACCTGGGACAGGAAACCCACGGAACGCTCGATCTTTTGCGCCAGTTGCGCCAGGGTGAGCTTCTTGTGCTTGCGCAGGTCGTGGATCAGGATCGCCAGGGCGTCGAGTTCTTCTTGCTTGTCCATGGGCGCTTCGTGAAATTCTTATCAGGAAATTTCATGAAAAATTACAGGATTAATTTCACGAGGGCAATGGGTATGGAGTTGGCAGAGCATTTACGCCGCCTGGAACAGGAGCTGCACCAATGCACCACCCGTGCAGATGCGGCGCGGTTGTCGGTGCTGCTGGCGGATGATTTCGTCGAATTTGGTGCCAGTGGCAATGTGTGGGGCAGCAAGGCCGAGGTGATCGAAGGGCTGCAGGATGAGGTGTTTTCAGTCCGTAGCATCAGTGACTTTGCAATGAAGGTGCTGGCCGAAGGCGTGGCGTTGGTGACGTATCGCTGCCAGCGCGCGGCGACGGATGCAAATGCGGCGGGGGAGTCGTTGCGCAGTTCGGTGTGGCGCGAAAGCGGCGGGCAGTGGCAGATGGTGTTTCATCAGGGCACGCCAACACGTCAGCGTGCACCTGTGTAAGCGCCGGCAGGTCAGGCCGTACGCTTGGCCTCGAACCCCGACAGGCTGACATCATCACGATGCCCGAGCAGCTCGGCCACCACCGAGGTCGGCGACTTGTGCTTGTAGGTGTTGTAGTTGTTGACCGAGTCGTGGAAGAGCTGGCGGGTGAACGCGACACGGCTTTCCAGGCTGGCGATTTCTGCGGTGGGTGACGAGGCATTTTGCGCCGCCGCCAATTGTTGTTCGGCCTCCTTGAATTGGCCGAAGGCTTTTTTGCAGCGATCGAGCAGGGCCACCAGTTCCCTGTAGGTGCCGAACACGTAGAGCGCGAGCAAGGTGACAACGGTCACGAAAATGATGATGACGTGGGTACCAGTCATTGGAATTCCTGAGCGGCTGGAAAAAGGAACCAATCTTATCTGATTAATCGCCGGCCCGGTCGCTGGCCGCCCATCCATCTGCCGCTCCCATCACGGCGCTGAATGATTCCACGCCGCTGCGGTCGGAATCTTTACGCGTCATTCATTGAAGGAAGTGCCCATGAAGTCCAAATCCCTTGTTGCCTGCCTGCTGGTTGCCGCGAGCCTGTCCGCCGCGAGTCTCACCGTCCAGGCCGCGGATACCCCGCAAAAAACCGTGCAGCCTTCGAATATCAATACCCGCGACCTCAAGACGGGAGACCGCGCGCCAGACATTCTGATGCGTAAGGAGTCGGCCATTGCCGACTGGAAGAAACGTGGTCTGAAGCAGCCGGAAGAAGACAGCCAGTGGGCCCGAGTGAACGACAAGTACGTATTGCTCAAAACCACCAACGGCACGATTCTCGACATCACGCCCGTTAAAAAATAAAGCGTTCGGCGGGATGGGTGATCACGCTTCATCCCGCTGGATTTGATTTTTGCATAAATGCATAAGCCAGCATTTTTTTCTTCTTGTTTTGCGTTAAGGTACGTCCGCTGCGGGCCGCAATGGTCCCTTTACCTTGATTGGAATGAGAGCAGGATGCTTGCCACAATAAGAAATTACCCGCGTACCGTGAACCTGTTGTTGTCGGCCACGCTGATCCTCACCCTGGCCAAGGCCATCACCTTTCCGTACCTGGTGATCTACCTCACCAACCACTTTGCCCTCGACATCAGCCAGGTCGGCCTGGTGATCGGCAGCTCGTTGATCGTCGGCTCGCTGCTGAGTGTCTACGGCGGTTTCCTGGTAGACCGCATCAACAGCTACAGGCTATTGCTCAGCTTGAGTGTGGTGTTTGCCCTGGGGTTTATCGGCACGGTGTTGGCCCGGGAAATCTGGTCGTTCTACAGTTGTCTGATCCTGATCAACCTGGCGTACGCGGTGATCGACATCGCGATCAAGTCCGGGTTTGCCAGCCTGTTGCCGGAAGATGAGCGCAGCGAAGCGTTTTCCATCAAGTACACCCTGACCAATATCGGCTATGCCGTAGGGCCGTTTTTTGGCGCGATGGTGGCCAAGCTCGATATCAGCTTGCCGTTTATCCTGTCGGCGGTCCTGGGCTTCGGTTTTTTCCTGCTGTACTGGCGTTGGGGCGACCGCACGCTGGCCACGGTAGACACCACGCAAAAGCCGGTGTCGTTCCTCGCGGTGGGGCGTGTATTGCTGCGGGATCACCGACTGGTGTGCTTCACCGTCGGCGGCCTGCTCAGTGCCGTGGTGTTCGGCCAGTTCACCGCGTACCTGTCGCAGTACCTGGTGACCACCACTACCGCCGAATACACCTACACCATCATCAGCGCGGTACTCACCACCAACGCGATGTTGGTGATTGCCCTGCAATACGCGATTGGCCGGCGCATTTCCCACCGCTACCTGAGCCAGTGGCTGATCTTCGGCCTGGGCATGTTCATGCTGGGGGTGATTGGCTTTGCCCTGGCGAGCAACGTGTGGTGGTGGATCCTGGCGATGGCGATTTTCACCGTGGGCGAAATCGTGGTGTTTCCGGCCGAGTACATGTTCATCGACCGCATCGCCCCGGACAACCTGCGGGGCATGTACTACGGGGCGCAAAACCTCTCCAACCTCGGTGCTGCCCTGGGGCCGGTGCTGTGCGGGCTGGTGCTGGCCAACCTGCCGGCCCACTACATGTTCTACATGTTGGCAGCGTTCATTGTCGGGGGAGGGGTGTTCTATTTTATCGGGGCGTCGTTGAAAGCCCGCGACCTACTGTAGGAGCACGCTTGCTCGCGAAGGTCGTTAACGATAACGCGCCACGCCTGAATGAACGCGGTGCCCGGGCGTTTTTCGCGAGCAAGCCCGCTCCTACAAAGGGCGCAGCGGCAGGTCATCCAGCCTGAGTTTACCGACGGTGTTGCTCTGCAATTCGTACCGCAACTCGTCGACCATCTTTTCCACTTCCTGCGGGGTCTGCAGCTTGTTGACGCTGATCCCGGTGACCACCAAATCCACCCGGCCGCTTTCGGCGTCGAAGACCTTGAGCGTCAACGACGCGTCACGGCACAGGGTGAATTCGCAGGTCAGGGGCGACAGGGCCTCTTCGATGCAGTTGCGCAGTTGGGAGAGCGTAAACATCAGGGTTCTCCTCAGCGACGACGCAGCAACAGGCCCAGCAGCAGGCCGACACCGGCGACGATCGCAACCGTTGCCAGGGGTTTTTGCTTGGCGAAATCGCCAACGGTGTCCAGCGCGTCACCGTAGGTTTGCTGCAACTGGCCAGCGGCCTGGCGAGCTACACCCTCGGCCTGGAGACGTTCGTCACCGGTCAGATCACCCAGAAAACCTTGAGCCTTGCCGGCCACTTTTTCCACGGCGCCTTTGACTTGTTCGCTTTTCATGATGGATTCCTTAAAGGGCATGACATCTCAACGGCACAGGACCCTAAGCCCTATGCCCACCCTTCAAGGTTAAGCAGTGCACCCCCGCGCAATAAGGCGAATTTGCACCGGTCGCACTAGTGCATTTGCACTCTATTTCGGCTTTTTAACCCGCAACTCACCGGCAAACAGCCCGCGCTCACGGGCCCACACGATGGCTGCACTACGGCTATGCACCCCCAGTTTGGAGTACACCGTGGCCACATGGTTACGCACGGTGTTGGGTGCCAGTTTCAGGCGCGAAGCGATTTCCTTGTCGGCCAGGCCTTCGCAAATCAACCCCAGTACGTCGCGCTCGCGGGCGGTCAGGTCGGTAAAGGAAATGTTCGGTACATTGGGGCTGTTGACGCTCTTGGCGTTGGCCAGTTTTTCAATCAGCGTCTGGCTGAACCATGAGGCGTCCTGCATCACTTCCTCGATCGCGGCCACCAGTTCCAGCTCGGAGCGCTTGCGTTCGGTGATGTTCATCAGCACCAGCAGGTAGCAGGGCACATCCTGGATACTGACGGTGTCGGCAGACAGCACACAGTCGATCAGCTCATTGCCTTTCTTGCGAATCTTCAGGTCGAGGCCGTCGAGGTTGCCGGCTTTTTCCAGGGTGGTGAACAGTTGCGTGCAGGCCTGGGGGCTGTCGATAAAGTCGATGTCTTCGATGGATTTGCCGATCAGTTCTTCACTGGTATAGCCGGTGATGGTCATGAAGGCTTCGTTGATATCCACCACCTGGCGGTTGGCGGCGTTGCACACCAGGGTCGGCACCGGCGTCAGGCGGAACGACTTGGCGAAGCGTTCCTCGCTCTGACGCAGGGCGGTTTCGGCCTTGCGGCGAGGCTCCAGGTCGGTGAAGGAAAACAGCATGCAGTCTTCCTCATTCATGTCCAGCGGCTGGCCGGCCACGATCACCAGTTTGCTGCCGCCTTCGGGCAGTTTCAGTTCGGCTTGCATCTGTGGAATGGTCGCGCCTTCGCCCAGGCGCTTGACGGCCAGGTCCTTGTTTTCGGCCTGTTCCAGCACGTCCAGTTCATACACCGAGTGGCCGATCACCTGGTCGCGGTTGTAGCCGGTCATCTCCAGGAAGCCCTGGTTGACCTTGATGTAGCGCAGGTCGCTCAGGCGGCAAATCACCGCCGGCGCCGGGTTGGCATTGAAGGTCTTTTCGAAGCGCTGTTCGGCGCTGGCCCATTCGGTGGCGTCGCTTAGGATCAACACCAGCAATTCCGGCTCGCCCGACGCGTCGTCGAGCACCAGGCTGCGCAGGCGATGCACCCAGACTTTTTCCTCGTCGCCGGTGGGGGTGACTTCCACCACCACATCGCTGAACTCTTCACCGTCTGCCACCCGGCTCAGAGGATAATTCTCCAGCACCAACGGGTGGTTGTTGCGATACCGCAAGGCAAAGCGCGCGGCGTATTCCTTGGTGTTGGCACCCAGGTCTTCGACTTTATCCACGCCATGCATCAGCAGCGCGGCTTCATTGGCCCAGAGTATGGTCTGGTCGGCCTCGGCGAGGATCACCCCATCGGACAAGCCGGAGATGATCTGCTGCAGTTGGCGGCGGTTGGTTTCTTTGGCGAGGACGGCCTGGCTCATGGTTTCTCCTGGGGTAAGTCGCATGGGAAGTACGACACCTGAGGCTCAGGATAGTGCAGAGAAAGTGCCCGGCGCGGGGTGCGAATGCACCAGTGCGCCTAGTGCAATTGTGTCGAGACCGCAGGGCAGGCGCCTCGCCAAACTGGCCACCTACCCACTGTTCAAAGGATTTAACATGACCACTGTCTATGAAACCAACCGTTCGCTGTTTCGTGTGTCCTGGGGCTCGGTATTGGCCGGTAGTGCAATTGCCCTGGTGACCTATCTGGTATTGAGCGTACTTGGCACCGCGATTGGCGCCAGCGCGGTAGACCCGATGGCCGCGGGTAACCCGCTGAGCGGCTTCGGCACCGGTGCCGGGATCTGGCTGTTTGTCTCGACGCTGCTGGCAATCGGTGCCGGTGCATTCGTGGCCGGGCGCACCGCGCCGGATCGCGGCGGCCTGCACGGCGTGCTGAGCTGGACCATCACCACCTTGCTCACCACCTGGCTGCTGGCCGCGCTGGCCACCAGCGTTGTGGGAGCGGCGGGCAATGTCGTCGGCAAGGGCCTGTCGGCTGCCGGCAGCGGGATCGCCGCCGTGGCGCCGGGTATCAGCGACAGCGTCAAGCAGCAACTGAATGAGCAGGGCATCAAGCTGGACTGGAACAGCCTGCAAGGTCAGCTCGACACACTGCTCAAGCAGAGCGGCAAACCTGAACTGGACCCGGCCAACGTTGAGCAAAAAGCCGATCAGGCGGCTGCGGACGGCAAGCAGTCGGCCAACGATGCCGCGACCAACCCAGCCCAGGCTGGTGATGAATTGAAGCAGTGGTTCGAGCGGGTCAAGGCTTCCGGTGAGCCGGCGTTGAACGCGGCGGACAAGCAGGCACTGGTCAACATTGTTGCGGCCCGTACCGGCAAGAGCCAGGCTGAGGCCACCCAGATTGTCGACAACTACGCCCAGGCCTACCAGCAGGCCGTGCAGAAGGTCGACGAACTGAAGCAACAGGCTGAACAGAAAGCCCGTGAAGCCGGTGAAGTCGCGGCCAAGCAACTGTCCCGTGCTGCGTGGAGCACCTTGTTGATGTTGCTGCTGGGCGCAGCGTTGAGCTTCGGTGTGGGTCGCCTGGCGATTTCCACCCGTCGTGTACCGTTGGCCTGATCATGACCTGAGGTGATCTATGTGGCGAGGGAGCTTGCTCCCGCTGGGCTGCGAAGCGGCCCCAAAAAGAGGGGCGCGCTACGCACTGGAGCGCCAGCCCGGTCCAGCGGGAGCAAGCTCCCTCGCCACAATGCTTCGCTGGCACCAAACATGCTAGTGTCAGCACTCCAACATCCACTGGCAGTGCCTGGCGATGCGCGACATCTACAGCGTCTTCAACTCCAACGGCGCCTATGAAACCGGGGCCCATGCCCACGACGAATTCATGCTGATGGTGCCCGAGCACGGCCTGTTGCGTTTCAAGGATGAAGAAAGCGGGCGCACCACCTCGGTGATCGACCGCCAGTTCGTACTGGTGCCGCCGCAATCCAGCCATTCCTCCTCGTCACTCACCGCCAGCCAGGGCCACGTGGCGTTCTACGTCGACCCCGACTACATGCACTACGCCTTGCGTGACCTGTCCGGTGACGCCAACCGCTTGCTGCGCGTGCCCACCCTGGGCATCTGGCAAATCTCCGCGCCGTTGCACCATCTGCTCCTGGCAAAAAAAGCCTTCAGCCAACCCGACCTGTACATCGACCGCCGCCGCCAGGTGGCCCAGGCCGATCACCTGCTGCTGCTCGAATGCCTGGCGATTTCCCTCAGCCAGCCGAGTCTGCAACGCTCATCTACCGAGCGCCACGGCGCCATGCTGGTGCGTGACGTCAAGGCGTACGTGGAAGGCAACCTCGAACATGCGCCGGGGCTGGATGAAATCGCCGAGACGTTTCACATGTCGCGCCGCCATCTGACCCGGCTGTTCGCGCTGCACACCGGCGAGACGGTGCTGGCGTACGTCCAGCGCCTGCGCCTGGAGCGCGCGCAGACGTTGTTGCGGCACACCCGCATGTCGGTGCTGGAGATCGCCAATAACGTCGGTTATGAGTCACCGTCACACCTGGCCCATGTGTTTCGCCGGGTGCTGGGCGTGTCGCCGGATGAGTGGCGCCGCGGCTGATACCGCCTCAACTTTTTTGATGTCCCGATCCCGCGCATGATCCGGCCCGATCCCGTGCGCCGCAAATCCGTCATCCGTTCATCCTCACCCCGTCAACAACAAACAAGTTCGGCCTACCGGACGAGGAGGGGCGGTGAGTGCAAAACCCTTTATCAACTTCGCAGGGGTGCAAAAAAGCTTCAAAGTCGAGGGCCGCCAGTTTGTGGCCGTACGCAACGTATCGCTTGAAGTTCAGCGGGGCGAAATCATCACCCTGGTCGGCCCTTCGGGGTGCGGCAAGTCCACCTTGCTCAACATGACCGCCGGGCTCTTCGGCCCCACGGAGGGCCAGGTGCATTACGACGGCGCCGAGGTCAAGGGCGTCAACACCCGTGTCGGCTACATGACCCAGGCCGACCACTTGCTGCCGTGGCGCACCGTGGCCGGCAACATCGCCGTGCCGCTGCAAATCCGCCGCATGCCCAAGTCTCAAATCGACAGCCGCGTCGAGGAGCTGATGGCGCTGGTGGGCCTCACCGGTTTTGGCGAAAGCTACCCCAACCAGCTTTCCGGCGGCATGCGCAAACGCGCGGCCATGGCGCGCTTGATGGCCAGCGACCCGGAAACCCTGCTGATGGACGAACCCTTCGGCGCCCTTGATGCGCAGATGCGCCTGACCCTGCAGACCGAACTCTTGCGCCTGTGCCGCAAGCTCAACAAGACTGTGCTGTTCGTCACCCACGATGTCGATGAAGCCATCGCGCTGGCGGACCGCTGCGTGGTGTTCGCCGGTCGCCCGGGCACCATCGACCATGTGCTCGATATTCCCCTGGGCGGTGAACGCAACCTGGTGCAATTGCGCTCTGACCCACGCTACGTGGAACTCTGCGCCGCCCTCTGGAAACGCTTGGCGCCCGACGTCGCCGGTGCTGCCGATCCCGCCTCATTGGCTCACTCGCTGGAGGTCGTATGATCCAGGTCTATCGCTTGCTGTTCCTGATTTTCCTGCTGGTGTTCTGGGAGTGTGTGTCCCGCTGGTTCGGCGTGGAATTTTTCATTAGCCGGCCTTCGGCGGTGGCGCAAAGCCTGTGGAAAATCCTCATGAACGGGGTGTTCTTCTATCACGCCGGCATCACCACCCTGGAAGCCGTGCTGGGCTTCTTCTTCGGCTCCCTCGCAGGCTTGATCGCCGGTTTGGTGCTGGGCCGCGCCAAGCTGCTGGCGGATATTCTCGACCCGTTCCTGACCGCCTTCTACAGCTTGCCGAAAGTCGCGCTGGCGCCACTGTTCATCCTCTGGTTCGGCATCGGCTTGCCGATGAAAGTCATCCTGACCGCGGCCGTGGTGTTCTTCCTGGTGTTCCTCAACACCTACAGCGGCGTGCGCAACGTGTCCCGCGAGCAACTGACCATCCTGCGCCTGATGGGCGCCAAGGAGCGCGACCTGCTGACCATGGTGGTCATCCCGTCCGCTTTCACCTGGGTATTCACCGGCCTGCGCCTGTCGGTGCCCTATGCGCTGATCGGCGCGCTGGTGGGCGAGATCATCGCCGCCAACCGGGGCCTGGGCTACCTGCTCTCGGATGCAGCCTCGCAGTTCGATACCGCCGGTGTATTTGCCGCACTGGTGGGGATCATCGCCCTCGCGCTGATCCTGAACACGGCGGTGAAGCTGGCCGAACGCAAGTTGATGCCGTGGAAGGCCAACGAAGCGGAACGTGAAGTTGCGGTTTAACCCCTTATTTTTGCGGAGCTTGATCATGTTCAAACCACTGTTCATCGCCAGCGTTTTACTCGCCTCATGCCTGCCCGCCGCGCAGGCCCGGGACCTGACCAAAGTCACCCTGGCGTTCCCCAGCGAAGGCTTCCTCTATGTGCCGATTTACGTCGCGCAGAAGCAAGGCTACTTCGCCGATGAAGGCCTGAATGTGGACGTCATCGTATTCCAGAAAGGCGGCTCGGCAGCACTCACCGCCGTGCTGGGGCGTGATGCGGATGCTTACGTCGGCCTGCCCGCCGTCGCGGTGCGCGCCCGCACCAAAGGCCAGAATGTCCAGGCGTTCGCCGCCGTGCAAACCCAGTTCGGCAGCACCGTGGTGATCGACGGTGCCTCGGCGCAAAAGGCCGGCGTGTCGGCCACCTCATCCCTGGCCGCCCGTGCCCAGGCCCTCAAGGGCTTGAAGATCGGCGTCACCGGCCCTGGCAGCACCACCGACATGCTGGTGCGCTACCTGGCCAAGGATGCGGGGCTCAACCCGGACAAAGACTTCACCATCATGCCCATCGGCGGCGCGCCAAACATGCTCGCGGCGTTTTCCCAGGGCAGCATCAACGGCTTCTCGCTGTCGCCACCCACCATCACTACCGCCGAGAAGCAAGGCGGCTTTGTGTTGATGGACCTGGCCAAGGGCGAATACAAACCCCTGGACGGCTTCCTCTTCACTGCGATGATTGCCCGTGAAGACTGGCTGGCCAGCAACAAGGTCACGGCCGAAAAAATGGTCCGCGCCCTGTGGCGTGCCGAACACCTGATTGCCAGCGACCCGGACAAGGCCCGCGAGTCGGTGCGCCCGTATTTCGCCCACACCGACGCCGCCATCTTCAATGCTGCCTGGACCGCTTCGCTGCCGTCCTACCCGGCCACGCCGCGCATCGAGAAAGACGGCGTTGAGAAAAACATCCGCTTCATGAACGCTGTGGAGAGCGACCCGGTCGAACTCGACCCGCAGCAGGTCTACACCAACTCCATCGTCGACGCCGTGGCGCCGACTGTTTCCACCCTTCAGGGAGAGGCGAAATGACGCCCGAGGTTCACCTGGTCAATGTTTTTCCCGCCACCGTCCGTGGCGGCAACCCCGCGCCAACCGTGGCCGTCGCCGATGGCATGAGCGATGCCGACATGCAGCAGGTCGCCCGCGACTATGGCCATGAGTGCGGCTTCGTGTTCGCCGCACCGGTTGGCAGCGAGTTCGATTTTGCCTTGCGCTTCTGGGTGCCCAACCACGAGATGGAAATGTGCGGCCACGCCACCGTGGGAGCGGTGTGGCTGCTGGATCGGTTGGGCATGCTGCACAAGGACCGCCTGACGTTATCGACCCTGAGCGGTCCGGTGGATGCGCGGATCACCGCTGCGGGCACCCCGGATATCCAGGTGGAAATCAGCCAGCCCAAGGGCCAGGTCGAGGCGTTGAACGATGCCGAAGTCGAGGCCGAGATTCTGTCGGTACTCGGCATCACTTCCAACGAACTGGCACCGCTGCCGATCCAGAACGCTTGCACCAGCCGGGTGAAAACCCTGATCGCGCTGAAAAGCGTGGCGGTACTGGATAGCCTGAAACCGGATTACCGGCGGATGCAGCAACTGTGCGAGCGCATCGGCTCCACCGGTTTGTACCCCTATGCGCCATCGGATCTGGACGGGCGACAGTTTGATGCGCGGCAGTTTCCCAAGTCCTCGGGTTACCCGGAAGACGCCGCCACCGGCATCGCGGCTGCCGCGTTGGCGTTTGGCTTGTTGGAGAATGGCCTGGTGACGGCAGATGATCGCCCAGTGCACATCCGCCAGGGCCGGGCCATGGGCCGACCTTCGCAAATCTCCCTGCGGTTTCGCCGGGATGAAGCGGGGCAGGTGCAAGGTTGCTGGCTGGGTGGGCATGTGGAATTTGTCGAGGAACCGGCATGAGCGTGCGCGAAAAACTGCAAGCCCTCGGGCTGGAATTACCCGAGGCGCCGAGCCCCAAGGGAGACTACGTGCCAGTGACGATTCATGGAGGCGTGGCGTATGTCAGCGGGCAGGTTTGTCGGCAGGGTGACAGCGTGATTACCGGGCCGGTGACGGACCAGACCTCTACGGAGTTGGTCAACGAAGCAGGGCAGACCTGTGTGCTGCGGGCCTTGAGCGTGCTGGACCAGGCGGTAGGGCTGGAGAACGTCGAGCGCATCCTGTTCGTTCGCGGATTTGTGTTTGGCGGGGAAGGTTTCCAGGGCTTCTCCAAGGTGGTCGACGGCGCCTCGCAACTGTTGATTGAGCTGTTTGGCGAGCACGGCCGGCATGCGCGTTCGGCGGTGGGCGTGGCGGGATTACCCAGTAACGGCCTGCTGGAACTGGAACTGACGGCGGTCGTCACTGCCTGAACCACCCACCAAAATGTGGCGAGGGAGCTTGCTCCCGCTGGGCTGCGCAGCAGCCCCAAAACCGATGATCGCAGTGCCTCGGGCATACCGCGTCAACCGGTCCGGGAGCGCTTCGCACTCCAGCGGGAGCAAGCTCCCTCGCCACAAGATTCGTGTTGCTTTCACCTCTGCAGGAACCCCGGCGAACGAGTAAACTGCCCGCCTTTTATTCTCACGACGAGACGGTGAGCTTTTGAACGCAGGAAAAACCGCAGGGCTGTTGCTGCTCACCGCCTTATTGGCGGGATGCGGCACCTCGCCACCCCGCACCCCCAACGACATCTGCGGCATCTTCCGCGAAAAAGACGATTGGTACGACGCCGCCAAGGTGACCCAGGCGCGCTGGGGCGTGCCGATCCAGGTGCCGTTCGCGATCATGTATCAGGAATCGGGCTTCCGGCAGGACGCCAAGACCCCACGCAAGTACCTGCTGTGGATCATCCCCTGGGGCCGTGTGTCTACGGCCTCCGGCTACGCCCAGGCCAAGGATGAAGTGTGGAGCGACTACCAGAAAAGCACCGGACGCTACGGCGCCAGCCGGCAGGACTTTGACGACGCCATCGACTTTGTCGGCTGGTACATGGACAAGACCTACACCATCAACGGCGTATACAAATACGATGCCTACGGCCAGTACCTGAATTACCACGAAGGTTGGGGCGGTTACCGGCAGCGTACCTACGCGAGCAAAGCCTGGCTGATGCCGGTGGCGGGGAAGGTGCAGGCGCGTTCGCAGATGTATGCGGCGCAATATGCGGGCTGCAAGAATGATCTGGGGCGTGGGTTCTGGAGCCGGTTCTGGCATTGGCTGTGACTTTGGATAGCGGGAGAGCACGATGAGCACCGAACTGGAAATCACCGACATCCGCCTCGGCGACGGCAAAACCGTGGTCAAAGGCGCCCTGATCACCACGCAATACACCGGCACTCTGGAAGACGGCACGGTGTTCGACTCCTCATGGGAACGCGGCAAGCCGTTTCAATGCGTGATCGGCACCGGTCGCGTGATCAAGGGCTGGGACCAGGGTCTGATGGGCATGAAAGTTGGCGGCATTCGCACGTTGTTCGTGCCGGCGCACCTGGCCTACGGCGAGCGCTCGATGGGGGCGCATATCACGCCCAACAGTAATTTGCGGTTTGAGATTGAGTTGCTGGAAGTACTGACGCGGGATGATTGAGGGGCGGTGAACATGGATGTTGTTGAAGCAGGGGAGTTGCCGCGCAGTTCGATAGCGGGCATTCGGGTGGTTGAGCTGACCCTTGAGGATGAAGCCGAGCTGCAGCGCTTTTTCGAAGCAGCCCCGGAATATTTTCTCGCGGTCAACGGTGAGCCAGCCACACCCACGGAGGCTCGGGATGAGTTGACTCTTGAACTGCCCGACACCTGGAGCTACACGCGGATGTATTGGATTGGCTACCGCAATGCCGAAGGGCAGTTGGTTGCGGTGGTGAATGTGGCGTCGGATCTGTTGGCGGTCGGGGTTTGGCATATCGGGTTGCTGTTGGTGGCCACGCCGTTGCATGGCAGCGGTTTTGCGCGGCAGTTGCATGCCGATTTCCAGGATTGGGTAGTGAGCCTGGGCGCACGCTGGTTGCGGTTGACGGTGGTGGTGGGGAACGTCAAGGCTGAGCGGTTCTGGCCCCGGCTTGGGTATGTTCAGGTGCGGACTCGGGATGGCATCGAGATGGGGCGGCAGGTGAATCGGGTTTCCATTCAGGTGAAGGCGTTGGCGGGTGGGGCGATCAATGAGTATTTGGCGCTGGTGGAGCGTGATCGACCGTCTTCTGCGTAGCAGCTGTCGAGCCTGGGAGAGGCTGCGTTCGGCGACTCGGTGGAGTGTCTGGCTTGATGATCGCAGTGTGGCCGACGCAGCCTCGCTTGGGCTCGACAGCTGCTACGGGGGGGAGAGCTGCGCAGTGGTGCGTACCTGAACCCTCCCTGAAGAACCTGCCCAAACCCATCGGGTAAATTTTCCTACGGTTTACTCTCATTAATTCGGAGCGTAAGCTTCGCGCGTTTTCATCAATAGCGGAGACCCTCAGTGGGTACTTGTTCGAGTGACAGTCGTCGGCCGGTCTCGATAACCGGCACATACTTGGCAAGATAACGCGCATTTTTCCGATGCCGTTGTCTCGCCCAGAAGCGAGAAGCGGCATTTCGATGGCGGCCAGTCCTGGCCCGATTCCGAATTCCCTCTCATCGACGCTAACAGTACGTGATGCCTTGCATCGCGGTACTGCGGACGCGCCTGTCGTTTGCGACGGGCGGGCCTGTCCTGTCGTGCCCGTGACTCAATCACGGCCCAGGATGGTCGTACCTGGCCGAAGGTTTCCTCGCGTAAGTTTGGCTGGTAATGAATAGGGAAGACGCCTATGCAAGCAATCAACAACATCAACCTCAACTCGCTGATCGACACGCTGGTCAGCCTCACCGCGGCCTTCATTCTCGGTGGCCTGATCGGGTTTGAGCGTCAGTACCGCCAGCGCACGGCGGGGCTGCGCACCAACGTGCTGGTGGCGGTGGGAGCGGCGATTTTCGTCGACATGGCCAACCGCCTGGGCGGCGCCGAAGGGGCGGTGCGGGTCGTGGCCTATGTGGTCTCGGGCATCGGTTTTCTCGGTGCCGGTGTGATCATGCGTGAAGAAGGCAACGTGCGCGGCCTGAATACTGCGGCCACGCTCTGGGCGTCGGCGGCGGTGGGTGCCTGTGCCGGTGCCGACCTGATCCTCGAAGCGCTGCTCGGTACACTGTTTGTGCTGGCGGCCAACACGCTGCTGCGCCCGATCGTCAATAACATCAACCGCCAGCCACTGGACGTGGTGTCGGCCGAGGTGACCAACATTCTGTATGTGGTGGCCCGGCGTACCCAGCAGAAGGCGGTATTGGCCTTGCTCGAAGCCGAACTTGCTCGCTGCAACTACCCGGCCAGTGATGTGGACGTACGTCCCTTTGGTCCTGAAGAGGTGGAAATCGAGGCGACGCTGGCCGTGACCTCGGTAGACGGTGACGAACTGGATGCGCTGGTGGCCCGTATTTCCACTTCAGCCCTCGTGGTGCAAGCGTTCTGGAGTCCGAGTACCACCGACTAGGCCGCCTTGGCGCCCCCGGGACCGGCTCTTTACTATGCTTATGGTGAGGAAAAGTCCTACATACAGCTGGGACTATCCCTTCAGTTGTTACGCCGTTCCATTGGTAAGGTTGCGCGCTTGCGACTAGCCAGGCACGCAGGTGCCGCCTACCTAGGGTTATGCGCTGTTCAAATGGAGGGACCCGACTGCTGCTTGTAGGACTGTTCAGTTCCGTTCGTCGGAACTGTCATTTCTCACAGGTAGATAGGTCCCGTGTGATGTGTAACGGTACTGAATCCTCCCAGGGGAGCCTTATGAGCAAAGCTTTAATCGTGGATGACCATCCATTTATCCGCGCAACCGTCCGCTATCTGCTGAAGCAGGAAGGCTTCGACACGATCTTCGAGGCCGGCAACGGCGCCGATGCCATGCAGATTGCCCGGGAGGAACGCCCCGAACTGATCATCCTCGACCTGGCGATGCCGAAGCTGGGTGGCCTGGAGGTGATCAGCCGGATCAAGGCGCTGGGCCTGCCGTGCAAGATCCTGGTGCTGACGTCCTACCTGGCGGTGTTTTTTTCCACCCGCTGCATGCGTGCAGGCGCGATGGGGTTTGTCGCCAAGACCGGCGAGCTGGATGAGCTGCAAAAAGCGATCAAGGCCGTAATGTCCAACTACAGCTGCTTTCCGAGCCTGCCCACCAGCTCGGTGCGCCGCGACGATTTGCAATCCACCGAGCAGGACCTGGTGGCAGAGCTTTCCGACCGCGAGCTGACCGTACTGCAGAAGCTGGCGCTGGGGTTGGGTAACAAGGAAATTGCCGAGGACATGTTGCTCAGCCACAAGACCATCAGCACTTATAAAACCCGACTGAAGGAGAAGCTGCGGATGTCGTCGGTGGTGCATTTGTCCAAGTTCGCCCAGCGCAATCATCTGATCTGAAATGATCAACTTTCGGGTCCTGTGGCTCAGCGCAAGTGTGCTGCTGGGCGCGCTCTGCACACAAGGCCTGGCGCTTGGCGAGCCACGCACCCTGTATCTGTTGGGGCATTCCGTCATTGAAACGCCCGCCGTACAGCTGCATGAAACGCAGTGGAGCTGGTTGCGCGAACGGCGCCGGTTGGTGATGGGGGTCTCTGGGCCCGACTACGCACCATTCGAGTTGAGCACCAGCGATGAACTTGAGGGGATTACGGCGGATTACGCGTCGCTGATCGCCGATGCGCTGAACATCACGATAGAAGTGCGCCGCTACGACAATCGCGATGAAGTCATCACCGCGCTCAAGCGTGGCGAGGTGGATTTTGTGGGATCTGCCAACGGCTACGAAGCGGCAGACCCGCAGCTGGTGCTCTCGCGCTCCTATGCCATGGATCAACCGACCCTGGTCACCCGCACGGGTGACAGCCAGGGCCTGAGCAGCGACCTGGCCGATAAACGTGTGGCGATGTTTTATCACTACATGCAGCCTGACGCGGTGCAGGCGTTTTACCCCAATGCCCGGATCCAGCTGTTCCCTTCAACCTTCGAGGCCATCGGCGCGGTTGCGTTCGGCCATGCAGATGTTTACCTCGGCGATGCAATCAGCACCAACTACCTGATCAACAGGAACCACCTGAACAACGTCCGCATGGCCGACTTCTCGTCACTTGAGGTCAATCCCTTCGCGTTTGCATTTTCCCGGGACAACGCGCGCTTGCTGTCGATCATCAATGCGGCACTGGCGGTGATCCCGGTCAGCGAGCAGATGGAAATCCTGCGGCGCTGGAGTGCCGGCAACCTGGGGTTCCTGGGGGCGGACCGGCTGCGCTTGAGTGCCAGTGAACAGCGTTGGCTGGACAAGAACCCGAGGATCAAGGTCGCGGTACTCGACAAGTTTCTGCCGGTTTCATTTATCGACAAGCAGGGCGCGTTCGAAGGGTTGAGCGCCGAGGTGCTGGCCCGCATCAGCTTGCGCACGGGATTGAAGTTTGACTTCATTCCCGGCACCTCGATGCTCCGGCAAATCGACAGGGTCAACACCGGTGGTGCAGACATGATCGCGGTGGTCACCCCCAGCGTCGAGCGCACGGACAAGGTACGCATTACCCGGCCTTACCTGACCAATCCGTTTGTGTTGGTCAGTCGCATTGATGACGGCAGCCCCCTTACCCTGGAAGACATGGCCGGCAAGCGCCTGGCGCTGATTGGCAGCAATAGCCTGCAGGAGGGCATCGCCCAGGACTATCCGAGCATCAAGTTCGTGGACGTCGAGAACCCCGAGCACGGCATGGAGCTGGTGGCCGATGGCGGTGCCGATGCCGCCGTCAATACCTTGATCAGCGCCCGCTACATGATTGCCCGCGAGTACCGTGACCGGTTGCGGATCACCAGCACGGTCGGGTCCGAGCCGGCCCGTATAGCCTTTGGCGTCAACCGCAGCCAACTGGAGTTGTATTCGATCCTCGACAAGGCGCTGCTGAGTATTACGCCCCAGGAAATGGACGAATTGGCTGGCCACTGGCGTAGCGAGGTATTGGTTGAAGACAGCTACTGGGCGCGGCACCGCAATTCGATTATTCAAGGTTTCAGCCTGGCGGCGCTGCTGTTGCTGATCACCCTCGGCTGGGCGATTTATCTGCGTCAGCTGATACGCAAGCGCGTCGAGGCCGAACGGGCGCTGAGTGATCAGATGCGCTTTATGGGCGTGCTGATCGACGGCACGCCCCATCCGATTTATGTGCGTGATCGCCTGGGCCGGCTGATGGCGTGCAATAGCGCTTACCTTGATGTGTTCGGTTTCAAGCTGGAGGACGTGACCGGTAAAACCGTGGTCGAGACCGACACCGGCAATCGCCCCCAGGCCGAGTCTTTTCATCAGGATTACCTGCGCTTGATGGAGCGGGGCGAGCCACAGATCCAGGACCGCGTGCTCAAGGTGCCGGGCGGTGCGGTCCTGACCATCTACCACTGGATGCTGCCGTACCGCGACGGTAATGAGCAGGTGGTGGGCATGATCGCCGGCTGGGTGGATGTCAGCGAAAGGCAGCAACTGCTCGGCCAGTTGCAGGAGGCCAAGGAGGATGCCGACGCGGCCAACCGCGCCAAGACCACGTTTCTCGCGACCATGAGCCATGAAATCCGCACGCCCATGAACGCCGTGATCGGCATGATCGAACTGGCCCTGAAAGCCGCCGAGCAGAACCGGGCCGACCGCGATGCGCTGGAGGTGGCCGCCGATGCGTCGCGGGGCATGCTGGAATTGATCGGCGATATCCTCGATATCGCGCGTATAGAATCGGGCCACCTGTCCCTGACCCTCGAGCCTTCGAACCTGCACGAGTTGCTGGCGTCGGTGGCGCGGGTTTTCGAGGGGCTGGCGCGGGCCAGGGGCCTGGTACTGCAGGTGGAGCTCGACCCGCTGATTGATCGGTACGTGCTGGTGGACCCGATGCGCTTCAAGCAAGTGGTGTCGAACCTTTTGAGCAACGCGATCAAGTTCACCCCTCACGGCCGGGTGCGGCTTGGCGCGTCCGGCTCGTCGGCGATTGCCAGCGGCTACTTGAACCTCAGGCTGTGGGTGGAAGACACCGGCATTGGCATCAGTGTCGAAGACCAGAAGCGCCTGTTCAACCCGTTTATCCAGGGCAGCAACACTGCGCAATCGGCGCGCAGCGGTTCGGGCCTGGGCCTGGTCATCAGCCGCAACCTGTGCGAGATGATGGGGGGACAATTGCAATTGAGCAGCCTGCTGGGGCAGGGCACTCGGGTGGATGTCACCCTGGAGCTGGCAGTCGCCGACAGCACGCTGATGCCGCCCGTACCGGTTGCCGTGGAAACTCCGCCGGCCCACGCGCTGAACATTCTGGTGGTGGATGACTACCCGGCCAACCGGCTGCTGCTGGCCCGGCAATTGAGCTTCCTGGGGCACCGGATCACCACCGCCGAAGATGGCGTCGAGGGGCTTGAGTTGTGGCTGTCCGGGCATTTTGACGGGGTGATTACCGACTGCAATATGCCGTTCAAGGACGGTTATGAGTTGGCGCGGGATATCCGCACCCTTGAGGGCGAGCGTGGCCTGGCGCCGTGCCTGTTGCTGGGGTTTACCGCCAACGCCCAGCCCGAGGAAGCCGAGCGCTGCCGGCAGGCGGGCATGGATGGCTGCCTGTTCAAACCCACCGGGCTTGAGGATTTGCATGCGGCCCTGGCGCGGCGCACGGCCACACCTTCGGTGGCGCCCGGCACCACGGATGAGCTGGCGGCAGGCTTTGACTTGAGCCACCTTGAGAAACTGACCGGCGGGGATATCGACGCGGTGAAGGAGCTGCTGGCGCCCTTGCTCGACAGCCTTGAGGCAGACCATGGGCAGCTGGTGAACCTGCAACGCAAGGCAGACTTTGCCGGCCTGCATGACCTGGCCCATCGCACCAAGGGCGGGGCAAAGATGGTCAAGGCCCATGCACTGATGGTTTGCTGCGAGGTATTGGAAAGCGTTTGTGAACGTCAGGCCCGCGACGAATTGGCCAGTGCCGTCGATGGCATGGATGAAGCGCTCGCGCACCTGCACCACGCGCTGTCGGGGTATTGCAATCAGACTTGACCGGTGCGGAGGGGTATTGAGCTGTTTGGGACAACTCCTACGTGAAGGTGGAACAAGCCTTATTTAGTCTTCGGAATATGTCTGGAAAATAGTGCGTCCAGTCCTTCACGAGCGCTTCTTGCTCAGGTGTTCGCCATGCCAAACAAAGCACTGACCCTCCTGATCGCCGATGAACAGCATCTGCAACGACTGTACATCGAAAAAATGCTCAACCAACTGGGCTACTACCGCATCGTTCCGGTGCAGACGTTCGAAGAAGTGCGGATCCTCACGGCGATTCCGGCCAGGCCGTTCGATGTGCTGATCATCAACGCCGGGCTGGCAGACAGCGACGGCGGGGTGCTGGCCTTCCAGGAACAGCACCCGCAGATTCGCCATGTGCTGGTCTACGATATCCGCGAACTGGGCACGCCGGCCGCCGCACCAACCCTGCTGGTGCGCCTGCCGGGTACGCCGGACAGCATCAACCTTGAACACTTCATGGACATCATCGACCCGCCGTCAGCCACCGACGGGTTGCGGGTGTTGCCGTGGCTGCGGGAGTTGTCCGGCAGCCCTGCGGCTTAGTCCCAGTTCGGCGCGATGCCTTTGGGGCTGGTCAGCCGATGGCCACGCTCCAGGGCGGCGATCTGCGCCATGTCAGCGTCACTCAGGGTCAGGTCCAGAGCCTTGAGATTGCTGGCCAGGTTGGCGCGCTTGGTCGAGGACGGGATCACCGCGTAGCCCAGTTGCATGGCCCACGCCAGGGTCACTTGCGCCGGGGTTGCCTGATGACGTTCGGCGATCTGCTGGATCACTGGGTCCTTCAGCACTTCGCCGTAGGCCAGGGTCATGTAGGAAGTGATCTGGATGCCATGGGCCTTGGCAAACTCCGCCACGGTGCGGTTTTGCAGGTACGGGTGCAGTTCCACCTGGTTGGTCGCGATGTGCTCGGCACCGACGGCGGCAATTGCCTGCTTCATCAGGTCGACGGTGAAGTTGGAAATACCGATCTGGCGGGTCAGGCCCTGGCGCTTGGCTTCCAGCAACTGGCCCATGAACTCGGCGACCGGTACCTGGTCTTCCGGCGATGGCCAGTGGATCAGGGTCAGGTCCAGGTAGTCGGTCTGGAGTTTGCGCAGGCTTTCCTTGAGGCTGGGAATCAGCTGGCCTTCGGCGAAGTTGGCGATCCAGATCTTGCTGGTGATGAACAGCTCGTCCCGTGGGATGCCGCTGTCGGCGATGGCCTGGCCGACGTCGGCTTCGTTTTCGTAGATTTGTGCGGTGTCGATGACGCGATAGCCCAGCTCCAGGCCGGTGCTGACGGAGTCGATGACGACCTGGCCTTGCAGGCGGAACGTGCCGAGGCCGAATGCGGGAATGGACATGAGTGACTCCTGAAGTGGTGTGGACAATGGAGTCGAGTATCG
>NZ_JACAOM010000148.1:0-14275 GCF_013386245.1 Pseudomonas sp. 21615526
ACCCTTCACTTTCGGTGTGGGGCGCATTCTATAGCATTTTTCCGTAATGTCATGATTTAAATGCAATTTATTTAAAATATTTTGTCTTCGACCCCGCGCACCCCGCAAAACCGGCGCTTTGGGTGCAAACGCGAGTCTATTGCGTTTGCCCAAGCCTTGGCCCCACAATTAACAATTATTCTCAATAACACCTGGGCCGGGCCTTATGTCTGTGGGTGAACCGCCGTTCCAACGGGAGATTACCGAGCTGTACAGCCAGCATCACGGCTGGCTGTTCACTTGGTTGCGCCGAAAACTGGGCTGTACCCATAACGCCGCCGACGTGGCGCAGGACACCTTCGCGCGGATTCTGCACGCCCGCGAGTCGGTGACCGCCATCCGCGAACCCCGCGCCTATTTAAGTACCACCGCCAGGCGGCTGATCATCGACCAGGCACGGCGCAAGCAGATTGAGCACGCCTACCTTCAGGAATTGATGCTGACGGTGGAAACCCTGGAAGGTTTCCAGTCGCCCGAACAGATCCACACCACCCTGGAAGCCCTCGAGCACATTGCCTTCATGCTGGAAGGCATGCACGACAACATGCGCCAGGCGTTTGTGCTGTATTACCTCGAAGACCTGACCCAGCAGCAAATCGCCCGACAACTGAAGCTGTCGGAACGTACGGTACGCAAATACCTGATCCAGGCCCTGCTGCATTGCAGCCACAGCGTGGACATCTGAGCCGCGCATGCCCGACTCTCGCCAACAGATCGATGAACAAGCCGCCGAATGGATGATTCGCCTCCACGAAGGTGAATTGACCGAGGCCCAGCGCCAGGCGTTCGAGCGCTGGAAGCAGCAAGGCCCGCAACACGCCGCATCAGCAGCGCGCATGGAAGATGTGATTGCGCGGATGCAGGCCCTGCGCGGGCAAAAGGCACCGGCCCGGGCGGCCTTGAGTGCGGCCTTTCCCCGGCATGGGAAGGCGCGCAAAAACTACGTCCGCGCGTTGGTACTGGCCTGCAGCCTGGGCCTTCCCGCCATGGCGCTGCTCTACAGTCCTTATCCACAACAATGGATGGCCGATGTGCACAACGGCCCCGGCGAATGGAAAACCCTGCGGCTGGCGGACGGCTCGACGCTGACCCTGAACGGCATCAGTGCGGCGAATCTGCATTTCGACAGCCGGCAGCGCCGCATCGAATTGCTGCAAGGCGAGATCCTGGTGGAAGTGGCCCACGATGGCGAACGGCCATTTGTGGTGCAGACCGCCCAAGGCACCCTGCGCGCCCTGGGTACGCGATTTGTGGTCAGGCGCGAGGATGACGTTACGGTGCTGAGCATGCTCGAATCCCGCGTTGCCGCCCAAAGCGCGAATGGCCAGCAGACGCTGGAAGTGGACGCCGGCTCACAGGCGCGACTCAGCAAAGATGCCGTGCGCCTCTCCGGCAGCATCGATACGGCGAGCATCAATGGGGCCTGGCGCCGCCATCAACTGGTGGTGGATAACCGACCGTTGCCGGAAGTGCTGGATGAGATCGCCCGTCACCGTTCGGGCCGCTTGCAGTTTGATCGCGCCGCACTGGCCAGTCTCAAGGTCTCGGCCGTACTTCCCCTGGATAACACCGACCGCACCTTGCAGATGCTGGCTCAAACCCTGCCGATCACGCTGAAAACCTTTACCCCATGGCTGATAATTGTCAGCCCGGATACCGAGAGCAAAAAATAATTATTCGCATTGCTTCCGCTTTTTTTCGGGTTGCCCGTCAAGGAAGGTATACCGATGACTAAAGGACTGCCCTCACCATGCCCTTCCCTTCCAAGCCTCGCAGACGCCTGCTGAGCAGCGCGCCGCTGACCCTCACACTGCTCGCGACGACGCTGCTCAATACCCATCTGGCCCAGGCCGACACGGTAGCCGTTGCGGCCCAAGCCTACGACATACCTGCCGGGCCGCTGGGCGCCACACTCAACCAGTTCGCCCAGCAAGCGGGCGTGGCTATCGTGTTCCAGTCCCAGAACCTGCAGGGGCTCGCGGGCCCGGGACTCAAAGGCACTTATAGCGTGGAGGTTGGGTTTGAAAAGCTGCTGCGTGGCAGTGGTTATCGGGCAGTCAAAGGTGATCAGGTCTACGCACTGGAAGCCAACCCTACCCCCACCGGCGCCGTGGAGCTGGGGGCGACGCAGATCAGCGCCAACCAACTCGGCACCATTACCGAAGGCTCCGGCTCTTACACCCCCGGCACCATCGCCACCGCTACCCGCCTGGTGCTGACGCCACGGGAAACTCCGCAATCGATCTCGGTGGTCACCCGCCAGGCCATGGATGACTTTGGCCTCAACTCCATCGACGACGTGATGCGCCATACCCCGGGCATCACCGTGGCAACGTATGACAGCGACCGTACCAGCTATTACTCCCGCGGCTTCGCGATTCGCAACTTCCAGTACGACGGTATTCCTATCCTGCAAGACCCGCAGTATTCGTCCGGCCATACCCTCACCGACATGGTGATCTATGACCGGGTAGAAATCCTCAAGGGCGCCACTGGCCTGCTCACTGGCGCCGGTGGCCCTGGTGGCACCATCAATATGATCCGCAAGAAACCTACCCAGGAATTCAAGGGCCATATCGACCTTGGCGCCGGTTCCTGGGACAACTACCGATCGGAAGTTGACGTCAGCGGTCCCTTGACCGAAACCGGGAACATCCGCGGCCGAGCCGTGGCGGCCCATCAAGACAAACAGTCCTTCATGGACCATTACCAACGCAAAACCAGCGTCTACTACGGCATCCTGGAGGCGGACCTGTCGCCGGATACCCTGCTGACCGTGGGCGCGGACTATCAGGATAATGACCCCAAAGGCTCAAGCTGGACCGGCAGTGCCTCGCTGTATGACGAATCCGGCAATCGCATTGGCTCCAAGCGCTCATTCAACAACGGGCCACGGTGGAGCAGTTGGCAGCAGTACACGCGCACCGCCTTTGCCACCCTTGAACACAGCTTCGAAAATGGCTGGGTCGCCAAAGGTCAGTACAACCATCAAATCAACGGTTACAACGCCCCCCTGGGTTTCGTGAGCCCAGGTTTGCCCTCAGTGCTGGCGCGCAAATACACAGGTGAAACCGTCAGCGACAGCGCCGACCTTTACACCTCTGGCCCCTTCGACCTGTTTGGCCGAGAACACCAGTTGGTGGTCGGCACCTCGGTTTCCCGCTCCCACTGGAAAGGCAAGGACTACACCAACGCCAGCCTGCCCAACAATAACTTCGACTATTACAACTGGAACGGCGACATCCCGAAGCCGGACTGGGGCGAAGTCACCAACAAAAACGATGAAATCACCCGCCAGACCGGCAGCTACATGACCGCTCGCTTCAGCCTCACGGACGATCTTTCGCTGCTGCTGGGCACGCGCGTTGCAGACTTCCAGGTCACCGGCACCAGTGATACGAAAAAAAGCGGCAAGGTCTTGCCCTATGCAGGCCTGGTATACGACCTGAACGACAACGTGTCGGCCTACGCCAGTTACACGGAAATTTTCCTGCCGCAGTCGTTCAACCGTGATCGCAACAACAAATTGCTGGAGCCGGATGAAGGCAAGAACTACGAAGTGGGGCTCAAAGGTGAATTCTTCGAAGGGCGCCTGAATTCCAGCATCGCCTACTTCGAGGTTCACGAAAAAAACCGCCCCGAGGAAGATACGGAGTACAACGCCAATCCAACCAACCCCGCTCGCGACTACGCCTATAAGCCGATCACTTCGAAAACCAAGGGTTACGAGGCGGAAATCTCTGGCGAGCTGGCACCCGGCTGGCAGTTGCAGGCAGGCTACACCCACAAGATTGCCCGTGATGAAAGCGGCAAGAAGGTATCGACCTGGGAGCCGGAAGATCAGGTCAATGTCTATACCAGCTACAAGCTGACCGGCAGCCTCGACAAACTCACCCTCGGCGGCGGCGCGCGTTGGCAGGGTCAAGGCTGGCAGGTACTGAGCAACTGGGCCAAGGGCGGCGCTCAAGAAAAATTTGCCCAGGATCCCTACTGGCTGGTGGACCTGATGGCCCGCTATCAGATCACCGACAGCGTGTCGGCGACCGTCAACGTCAACAACGTGTTCGACAAGTCGTATTACACCAACATCGGCTTCTACAACTCGTCGTACTATGGCGACCCTCGCAACGTAATGGTCAGTACCCGCTGGGATTTCTAAACCCAATCAAAAACGCCCCCGATCACTGCACATGATCGGGGGCGTTTTTTAGACCGGCGGTTTTAGCAAACCCCAGACAGCAAAAAGCCCGCTCAATGAGCGGGCTTCCTGTGGTACCTGGCGTTCAGCGTTCCAGGTGACCGAATATGGCGCAGCGGACGGGACTCGAACCCGCGACCCCCGGCGTGACAGGCCGGTATTCTAACCGACTGAACTACCGCTGCGCGTAACACATAAAGCGAATGGTGGGTGATGACGGGATCGAACCGCCGACATTCTGCTTGTAAGGCAGACGCTCTCCCAGCTGAGCTAATCACCCTTCACTTTCGGTGTGGCGCGCATTCTACGGAGCGACCCATGGTCTGGCAAGCACTTTCTTAAATAATTTTTTTCAGGCCTTCCAATGGCTTAGCGAGGGTTGGCCTATGACGCCATGAGGAGAATAATGCCCCCCTTTGTATATAAGGAGAGACTCACCCCATGTGGTTCAAAAACCTGCTTATCTATCGCCTGACCCAAGATCTGCCTGTTGATGCCGAGGCGTTGGAAACTGCACTGGCCACCAAACTGGCGCGCCCTTGTGCAAGCCAGGAATTGACCACTTACGGTTTCGTCGCCCCTTTCGGTAAAGGCGAAGACGCGCCCCTGGTACACGTCAGCGGTGATTTCCTGCTGATCGCTGCGCGCAAGGAAGAACGTATCCTGCCGGGTAGCGTGGTGCGTGATGCGGTGAAGGAAAAGGTCGAAGAGATCGAAGCCGAGCAAATGCGCAAGGTCTACAAAAAGGAACGCGACCAGATCAAGGATGAAATCATCCAGGCCTTCCTGCCGCGCGCGTTCATCCGTCGCTCGTCGACCTTCGCCGCCATCGCGCCGAAACAAGGCCTGATCCTGGTGAACTCCGCCAGCCCGAAACGTGCCGAAGACCTGCTGTCCACCCTGCGTGAAGTGATCGGCACCCTGCCAGTACGTCCGCTGACCGTGAAAACCGCGCCAACCGCCATCATGACCGACTGGGTCACCACCCAGAAACCGGCCGATGACTTCTTCGTCCTCGACGAATGCGAACTGCGCGACACCCACGAAGACGGCGGCATCGTGCGCTGCAAACGCCAGGACCTGACCGGCGAAGAGATCCAGCTGCACCTGACCACCGGCAAAGTCGTGACCCAGTTGTCCCTGGCTTGGCAGGACAAGCTGTCCTTCATGCTGGACGACAAAATGACCGTCAAGCGCCTGAAGTTCGAAGACCTGCTGCAGGATCAGGCGGAACAGGACGGCGGCGACGAAGCACTGGGCCAGCAGGACGCCAGCTTTACCCTGATGATGCTGACGTTTGGCGACTTCCTGCCGGCGTTGGTTGAGGCACTGGGTGGCGAAGAAACCCCACAAGGTATCTAAAGCCTTGTGAAGATCAAAATGTGGGAGCGGGCTTGCTCGCTCCCACATTTGATCGCATGCGCACTTCCAAAATCGAATAACAAGGACCAACCCCATGCGTGCACTCGCCGCCTTGAGCCGTTTCGTCGGCAATACCTTCGCCTACTGGGTGCTGATTTTTGCCGTGGTTGCGTTCCTGCAACCCGCCTGGTTTCTCGGCCTCAAAGGCGCCATCGTGCCGCTGTTGGGCCTGGTAATGTTCGGCATGGGGCTGACCCTCAAACTTGAAGATTTCGCTGAAGTCGCGCGCCATCCGTGGCGCGTGGCATTGGGTGTGGTCGCGCATTTCGTGATCATGCCCGGCGTGGCCTGGCTGCTGTGCCAGGTCTTTCACCTGCCACCGGAAATTGCCGTCGGTGTGATCCTCGTCGGCTGCTGCCCGAGCGGCACGTCGTCCAACGTCATGACCTGGCTGGCCCGAGGCGACCTGGCCCTGTCGGTGGCCATTGCCGCCGTCACCACCCTCCTCGCTCCGCTGCTGACGCCCGCGCTGATCTGGCTGCTGGCCTCGGCCTGGTTGCCGGTGTCGTTCATGGAGTTGTTCTGGTCGATCCTGCAAGTGGTGCTGCTGCCGATCGTGTTGGGCGTGGTGGCGCAGCGCTTGCTGGGCGCCCGGGTACGGCATGCGGTCGAGGTGTTGCCGCTGGTGTCGGTGGTCAGCATCGTGGCGATTGTCGCCGCCGTGGTGGCGGCCAGCCAGGCGAAGATTGCCGAGTCGGGCCTGTTGATCATGGCGGTGGTGATCCTGCATAACACCTTTGGCTTCCTGCTGGGCTATTTCACCGGCCGTGTGTTCGGGCTGCCGCTGGCACAACGCAAATCCCTGTCGCTGGAAGTGGGCATGCAGAACTCCGGCTTGGGCGCCGCACTGGCAAGTGCGCATTTCTCGCCGCTGGCGGCGGTGCCGAGTGCGCTGTTCAGCGTCTGGCACAATATTTCCGGGGCACTCCTGGCTACGTACTTCCGGCGGATGAGCGAAAAGGAAGACCGCGAATTGTTGGCAGGCAAGTCCGAAACTTGATCACCTGATCAATATTCGGCACTCTACCGGGCTTCGCGGGGACGACCCTGCGACGCAATCAAGCGCTTAATCCGGGGACGACCCCACTTCTATAAAGGAAGGTCACCATGTCCTGGATCATTCTGTTTTTTGCCGGACTGTTTGAAGTCGGCTGGGCCGTCGGACTGAAATACACCGACGGTTTCAGCAAGCCACTGCCCACGGCCCTGACGATTGCCGCCATGGCCGTCAGCCTCGGGTTGCTGGGGCTGGCCATGAAGGAACTGCCGCTGGGCACCGCCTATGCCATCTGGACCGGAGTCGGTGCGGTGGGCACGGTGATTGCCGGGATTATCCTGTTTGGAGAATCCATGGCGTTGTTTCGACTGGCCAGTGTGGCGTTGATTATCTGTGGGCTGATCGGGCTCAAGATCAGCGCCTGAGCCACTCACCGGCAATAAAAACAAGGTGGACTTAATAGTCCACCGAGTACGGCACGCTATTTACTACTCTGTGATGCATCAGACGTCATAGTAGCGTTCACGCGGTTCTTTCCCCCATTCCTTGTAAAGTGCATTTTCGTTATACGGCTCCGGGTTTGTACTGGTAGGGGGCGTTGAGGGGTCATTATCAAAATCATAAGGTTCACCGTCCGTTGGTAACCCAACGGCTTGCCGCTCCAAATTTGGCTCACGAGTTGGCCTGCGGGGATCGCTAGTTTCTGGCGGTACTTCAGTTTCTCCGGGCAAGAACTTACCGTCGACACCGTCGTACGCATGGGCGAACTCATGGAACAGGGTTGAGACGCCTGGACGCTCGTACTTGTCCATAATGAACGAAGGGTTGTAGGAGACTGTTGCATCATCAGCCGGCATACCTGGCGTGTTATTAGTGATGAATCCGTGTTGCGAATCTTGAGGTGGGTGCTCATTGAGTGGTTGTAAGCCCTTACGTCCGTACTTATAAAAGATACCCTCCGACTCTGGCACCTTCTCTATTTTTATCGGCGCGGGAGTCTTGTCTAACGCCCCAAGCATTTTTTGCCCTACTGGAGAACCCCGAAAAAACTCTAGATCATCTTCAACGCGCTGCTTGAACTCACCATCCCCTTTAACCTCAAACGCTTTTTTACCAACGTCAGACGGCGTCACCTCAACGAACTTAGAGTTCCCCGTGCGTTTTATAGTGTCGTCTTTCTTGCCGTAAACAATATCCTTATCAGATACTGAATTAACCGTATCCTGCCCCTTGCCGGTATAAATTGTATTCTGACCAGCACCACCATCTACAACATCATTTCCCTTTCCGCCATTCATGACGTTCTTCCCACCGCCTCCACGCAGCGAATCATTGCCGCTGCCACCGTCCATGTAAGTGCCACCACCTGCTCCCCGCAACTTGTCGTTGCCGTTACCCCCATACATGACGCTATATGCCGAGCCTCCGGTGATCGTGTCATCCCCATCGTTGCCCTCGGCATACCCGACACCGCTGCCCAATTGAATGGTGTCATTACCAACACCGCCGTAGACATAGGTCCTGCCGCCTCCAGCGTTGAATCGATCGTTGCCGGCTCCCAGCTTGACGCTGACGGGCACTTTTACGTCGTCGTCAATAGTGACATTGTCGTCTCCGCCGTTGCTTTGGATCTCAAGATGCTGCTGACCATTACTCTTGGTATCGAAAGGAATGTCGTAGGTCTTGCCATTAATCTCGGCGGTCAATCCTCCATCAGCCGAATTTTTAATATGAATTTTGTCCGCGCTGTCACCCGTCTTAATCGTTAACGCCTGGTCTTTTGGCGGGGAGAAAAAACCACGCCCGCCGCCCCTAACACTTAAATCTATCTGGACCCCACCTTCATTGAATGGCATATTCGGGATGATCTTTATCGGCGCAGAAGGCTCGCCCTGTTTATCCTGTAACTTATCGGAGGGTGCTGTAGAAAGAGTATGTAAAGGCGGTTGTAAAGCGGGAGGGTTAGTACTCACTTGCATGTTCATCGAAAATCATCCTTAGCGTTAGACAACTACGATGACTGCGTGGCAATTAGAAAGAAATGGTTCCGCAGGATGAGTGATTTATTACCCAAAACTACAAACTGCAAGCGTTGTCCCACATCAAAGTCAGTCCCTGCCCAGGCCCTTCAGCGCAGAAGGTCCTGAGCACCAGAACTTGACTACTTGAGATCACCCCTCAACGTGCCAACCAGACCATGCAACGCCTCTGGCGTCGCCGCCTCTACCGTCACCGGCGCGCCGGCCACCAGGGTCACCCGCGACCAGATCCGGTGAAAGAAGCCCTTGTTCGGGTCACGACTGAAAAAACTCCCCCACAACCCCTGCAACGCCATCGGAATCACCGGCACCGGCGTCTCTGCAAGAATCCGCGTCACGCCGCTTCGGAACTCGTTCATCTCGCCATCGGAGGTCAATTTTCCTTCCGGGAAGATGCACACCAGCTCGCCGTCCTTAAGGTAGTGGGCAATCCGCTGGAAGGCCTTTTCGTAGATCTGGATGTCCTCATGCCGCCCGGCAATCGGAATCGCCCCGGCAGTGCGGAAGATAAAGTTCAAAACCGGCAGGTTGTAGATCTTGTAGTACATGACAAAACGAATCGGCCGACGCACCGAACCGGCAATCAACAGCGCATCGACAAACGACACGTGATTGCACACCAGCAACGCCGCGCCCTCGTCTGGGATCAGCTCGAGGTTCTTGTGCTCGACGCGGTACATGGAATGGCTGAGCAGCCAGATCATGAAACGCATGGTGAACTCGGGCACGATCTTGAAGATGTAGGTGTTGACCGCGATGTTCAGCAGCGACACCACCAGGAACAGCTCGGGAATCGACAGCTTGGCCACGCTCAGCAGCAGGATCGAGACGATCGCCGAGACCACCATGAACAGCGCATTGAGAATGTTGTTGGCCGCGATCACCCGCGCCCGCTCGTTCTCGGCGGTACGCGACTGAATCAACGCGTACAGCGGCACGATATAGAAGCCGCCGAATACGCCAAGGCCGAGGATATCGAACAACACCCACCACGCCTGGCCGTAACTCAGCACGGCGATCCAGTCGTTGGCCTGGACGTTCTGCGGGAAGCCGCCGGAATGCCACCACAACAGCAGGCCGAACACGGTCAAACCGAACGAGCCGAACGGCACCAGGCCGATCTCGACTTTGCGCCCGGAGAGCTTTTCGCACAGCATCGAACCCAGTGCGATGCCCACCGAGAACACCGTGAGGATCAGCGTTACCACAGTCTCGTCGCCGTACATCCATTCCTTGGCGTAGGCCGGGATTTGCGTCAGGTAGATCGCGCCGACAAACCAGAACCACGAGTTGCCGACAATCGAGCGCGACACCGCCGGTGTCTGCCCCAGGCCGAGCTTCAAGGTGGCCCAGGACTGACTGAAGATATTCCAGTTCAGGCGCATCTCGGGGCTGGACGCCGCCGCGCGCGGAATGCTGCGGCTGGCCAGGTAGCCCAGCACCGCAATGCCGACGATGGCCGTCGAGACCACCGGCGCGTAATGGGTGGACGACATCATGATCCCGGCGCCAATGGTGCCCGCGAGGATCGCGAGGAACGTGCCCATTTCCACCAGGCCATTGCCGCCCACCAGCTCATCTTCGTACAGGGCCTGGGGCATGATCGAGTACTTCACCGGCCCGAACAGCGCCGAGTGCGTGCCCATGGCAAACAGCGCCAGCAGCATCAGCTCCAGGTGGTTGAACATGAAACCCACCGCGCCCACGGACATGATCACGATTTCGCCGATCTTGATCACCCGGATCAGCGCGTCCTTGTTGAACTTCTCGCCAAATTGCCCGGCCAGGGCCGAGAACAGGAAGAACGGCAGGATAAACAGCAACGCGCAGAGATTGACCCAGATCGAGCGGTCGCCCTCGATGGTCAGCTTGTAGAGAATCGCCAGGATCAACGACTGCTTGAATATATTGTCGTTGAACGCACCAAGGGACTGGGTAATGAAGAACGGCAGGAAACGCCGTTTGCGCAGCAAAGTGAATTGCGAGGGGTGGCTCATCGTCCGTGTTCCTGCGTGGCCTGAAGGCTGTTATTGGTTTTTCCAGGCCACGACTTTACCTAATCCTGCTTACTTATTCGCTAGTCCTGCAATGCACGGCGATACAAAAAGCTCGCCTTTATAGGCGCCCTGCACCGTGCGCTTGGCGACAATCAGCCACATCAGCGCCAGCGCCGCCACCAACACGCAACCAACGATGCTGAAAAAACCCAGGTGCAAGGTGCTCGCCAGTTTCAGCGTGGCCAGCGAGTACACGCCCAACGGGAAGGTGAAGCCCCACCAGCCAAGGTTGAACGGGATACCGGCCCGCAGGTAACGCAGGGTGATCAGCACCGCGATCAGCATCCACCACAAGCCGAAGCCCCACAGGGTGATGCCTGCGACCAGGCCGATGCCGTTGGCCATCTCACCGACGCCGGGCAGACCGTTGGCGGCAAAGATGGCAGGTGCATCACCGCCCAGTACCAGCATGCCCAGGGCACCGGTGCCGATGGGACCTAGAGCCAGCCAGCTCGACGCGGCCATATTGGCGTGTGGCAGTTTATGCAGGGCCATGCGCAGCATCAGGATGGTCAGGATGCTGAACGCCACCGGCAGGGAGAACGCCCACAGCACGTAGCTGGTCACCAGCATCACCAGTTGCGAATGGGCGTCGGCCAGGTGCGGCGCCAGCAGGCCACCGCTGGCGGCGGCGACTTCCGCGGCCACCACCGGCAACAGCCACACGGCAGTCATCTGGTCGATACTGTGTTCCTGACGGGTGAACATCATGAACGGGATCAGCACCCCGCAGGCCAGGGCCATCGCGACGTCGAGCCACCACAGCACCTCGGCCAGTTGCACCACGCCATCCCCCCAGCGCGGCACGCCAAACAGCAGGAAGCCGTTGATAATGGTCGCCAGGCCCATGGGGATGGTGCCGAAGAACATCGACACCGTGGAGTGCCCGAAAATGCGCCGGGCCTCGTGGAAAAACATCACCCAGCGCGCCGCATACAGCACGCTGAACAGCACAAACAGGCCGATGGTAAACAGCCACAGCCCTTCGGCCACGGCGTGCAGCCCCGCCAGGTTGACCGGCAATTGCGCCAGCGCCAACGCCAGCACCCCGGTGCCCATGGTGGCGGCAAACCAGTTGGGGGTGAACTGGCGAATCACTTCCCGGGGACGGGTCAGGTGACTGAAGGGTTTCAAGCTGCTGTGAAGCGTATTCGGGCAAGTCATGGTGTAGTCCTCTTCCTCGCATGAGGTTGAGACCATGGTAGAACCGAATCGAATATCTATATAACGAGTAATATCTCTAACTGTTATCTGTTTCGTAGATATGTGATTAAACGCTGCCTTCGGTTTCAATCACCAGAATCCGTGCCGGGCCCTGTGGATGGGCCACATGCTCGGTGCCGACACTGGCGTAGAAGATGTCGCCTACCTCAAGCAAGGCCATCTGTTCGCTGCCGTTTTCGCGATAGTGCATCTGCACCTGGCCATCAAGCACCACGAACACCTCTTCGCCGTCATTCACGTGCCAGCGATACGGCTGGTCGGTCCAATGCAAACGGGTGGTGATGCCATTCATATTGGCGATGTCCAGCGCCTCCCAGGCGCGGCTGCCGGTGAATTCTTTGCTGCGGATGATCTTCATGGGTGAATCCCAAGGCGTAAGGGTGACGAATTATTACCGAATCAATTACCCGCCGTCGCCCTGCTCTTCGCCAAATCCTGCATTAGCAACGCCACCAACGCGCCGAGTGCCAATACGATCAGCACCACGCCATAACCGTCGGTGGTGGCGATCAAACCGAAGGTGCGCGTCAAGTTGCCCGCCAACAGCGACGGCACACAGAACGCCAGGTAACTCAGCACATAGAACGCCGACATCAAGCCCGCCCGCTCATGGGGCAAGGCCAACGGCAAAACACTGCGCAGCGCACCGAGGAATCCCGAGCCAAAACCACCGCCGGCGATCAGCGTGGCAATGAAGAACAGCGGCAGGCTGGCGCTGTGGACGGCCGTGAGGATCAGCGCAACACCCACCGCCAGCAGCACGGCGCCCAACCGCAGGACTTTGTCCGCTGGGCGGTTGCGCAGGCTGAAAATCATCACCGCACCGCTCAGCGTCAACACCGCCACCAGCCCGCCGCCGATCAGGTTCGAGGTGGACCCGGTCGCCGCCCGCACCAGCGAGGGCGCCAGGGACAGATAAAAACCGCCCATGGCCCATACGGCTACGTCTACCGGCAACGAGATCCACAAGGCGCGTCGGGCCTGGGGCGGTACATGCAAGGTGGGCCATAGCGAGGCCAGGGCCCCCGGAATCCGGCTGACTGTCTCCGGCAGGCGCCAGACGTACAATGCCTGCAGGATCATCAACCCGAGCAGGGTCCAGTAAATCAACGTGGTCGGCATCGGCGCGAACTCCACCAGCAGGCTGCAGCCCATGGCCCCGCAGGCCATGCCCAGCAAAGGCGCTACGCTGTTGATCAGCGGGCCTTGCTGGCGGTCGGTGTCGAGCAATGCGGCGCCCAGTACGGCGGTGGCCATGCCGGTGGCAAAGCCTTGTACCGTGCGGGCGGCAATCAGCCAGCCGACGCTGTCGGCATTGATAAACAGCAGCATCGCCAGCATATCGAGGAGCAGCGCGGCAAAAATTACCGGCTTGCGCCCCAGGTGGTCCGACAGTGAACCCACGGTCAGCAATGCAGCCAGCAGGCTCAAGGCGTAAATGCCAAATACCAGGGTCAACATCGCCGCCGAAAAGTGCAGGCCCTCTTGATAGAGGTGGTACAACGGGGTCGGCGCGCTGGAGGCGGCGAGAAACGTCAGCAAGGTGATCGCCAGAAACACCAGGCTGGAACGATGAGAAGTAACGCTGGACATGGGCACGCTCCGCTAAAGCTAATATTTTGCTTTTGCGGAGTGTGCTACTGGATGGCGCTTAAAGCAAATTCTTTGTGTTAAGGTTTTACGCATGGCGATAAAAGAAGGGCTCCGCCCGGGGGGCCGTAGTGCCCGGGTCCAGGAATCAGTGCATTCGGCGGTGCGTGAATTGCTCGAAGAGCAGGACCGTTCCAGCGTGACCGTGCCGCAGATAGCCACGCGCGCCGGAGTGACGCCTTCGACCATCTACCGGCGCTGGGGTGACTTGGCGGCGCTGCTGGCCGATGTTGCGATGGCCCGTCTGCGCCCGGACAGTGAGCCGGCTGATACCGGCAGCCTGCGCGGAGACCTGCGGGCCTGGGGTGAGCAATACCGCGATGAGATGAGCTCGGACCTTGGCCGCGAGATGATGCGTGATGTGCAATGCAGTCAAGCGCCGGGGTATTGCGTGGGGATTCTCACCGGGCAGTTGGAGACGATCCTGGATCGGTACACCGACGACGCCGGGACACTTCCCAGCGTGGATCGGCTGATCAATTTGATTGTTGCGCCCACCGTGTTTCGTAATCTGTTTTCTACCGCGCCGCTTGAGGTTGAAGAACTGCATGAGCTGATTGAGTTGGCTTTGCTGCCGTAAGGTGGTTTGTGGGTTTGGATTTGGGTGTATATCCGTTATTTGGGTTGTTGCTGATATGGGTTCCGCTCT
>NZ_JACAOM010000149.1:0-11391 GCF_013386245.1 Pseudomonas sp. 21615526
GCCAAGGATGGCCCATGACGGCGGCCCACGGTCCAAAGCCGGAGTGAGGGCACACCGAGCCTAGGCGAGGAGCCGAGTGGTGGGGCAAGAGCGTTTTGCTTACTTTTGCGCTCTTCAAAAGTGAGCCGCTGTAAGAGCGGAACCAATAGTCGCCGTTACGAAAATAACGGATATACACCCAGCCCAACTCCCCCCCAACACAAATGTCGCATCTGAAATCAGGTCAGACTCTCGTCAATCACCAACACCAGCTTCCCGGAAATCCGATTAGTCGCCAGCTCCGCAAACGCAGCCTCGGCATCCTTGATCGGAAACGTCCTGGCCAGTTGCGGACTCAAGCGCCCCTCGGCAAACAACGGCCAAACATGCTGGCTCAAGTCACTGAACAAGTCAGCCTTGAACTGATCATCCCGACTGCGCAACGTCGACCCCAACACCTGCACACGCTTGGCCAACACCTGCGCCAGATCGATCTGCGCCTCACGCCCGCCCATCAACCCAATCAACACCCAGCGCCCATCACGCGCCACCAGCTTGAGATTCAGCGCCGCGTAATTCCCCCCCACCGGGTCAAGAATCACATCGAACGGTCCAAAATCCCTCAAGCCCTCGATGCCGTCAGTACGTACCACACCCCCCTGAGCCCCCAGCGCTTCACAGTACGCAAGGCGATCCGCCGACCCCACGCTGACCCAGCACGGGCTGCCAAACGCCTTGCACAACTGAATCGCCGCCGAGCCCACCCCACTGGCGCCGGCATGCAACAACACCTTCTCACCGGGCTTGAGGCCCGCCAACTGGAACAGATTCAGCCACGCGGTGCTGTACACCTCGGGCAACCCGGCCGCTTCCACCAGGGACACACCCTCCGGCACCGGCAGCACATGCCGCGCATCCACCACCACTTCTTCAGCCATCCCGCCGCCAGCCAGCAAGGCGCAAACCCGATCCCCCACTTGCCACGACGAACCGGCGCCGACTTCGCTGATCACCCCGGAACACTCCAGGCCCAGCACCTGGCTGGCACCGGGAGGTGGCGGATAAAGCCCCGAACGCTGTAATAAATCGGCGCGATTCAGGCCCGCAGCCGCCACGCGAATGCGTACTTGGCCTACATCGCATGTAGGACTTGGCTCTTCTTGCCACTCCACATGACCTTCAACGCCTTGCAATGCTTTCACAGTGCCTCCATAGTGAGTCTGGACTGAGCCCGTTGCTGTAGCGTCGGGCTTTTTGCATTATGCGACCGGCCCATATGGAACCGGCGACTTCAAAGACGGCCTAATATGCGTTATCAATTGCCCCCGCGTCGAATCAGCATGAAGCATTTGTTCCCCAGCACCGCCCTCGCTCTTTTTATCGGTATCGGCCTTTTGCCGCTGTCGAGCAATACGTTCGCAGCCAACAGCTGGGACAACCTTCAGCCTGATCGCGATGAGGTGATTGCCAGCCTTAACGTCGTCGAGTTGCTCAAGCGCCACCATTACAGCAAGCCGCCGTTGGACGACGCTCGTTCGGTGATCATTTACGACAGCTACCTCAAGCTGTTGGATCCCTCGCGCAGCTATTTCCTGGCCAGCGACATCACCGAGTTCGACAAGTGGAAGACGCAGTTCGACGACTTCCTCAAGAGCGGTGACCTGCAGCCCGGCTTCACCATCTACAAGCGCTACCTGGACCGCGTCAAAGCGCGTCTGGACTTCGCCATTGGTGAGCTGGACAAAGGTGTCGACAAGTTCGACTTCACCAAGAAAGAGACCTTGCTGGTTGACCGCAAGGACGCTCCTTGGCTGACCACCGAAGCCGAGCTGGACGACCTGTGGCGCAAGCGCGTCAAGGATGAAGTCCTGCGCTTGAAGATCGCCGGCAAAGAGCCGAAGGCCATCCAGGAACTGTTGACCAAGCGCTACAAGAATCAGCTGGCACGTCTGGATCAGACCCGTGCCGAAGATATCTTCCAGGCCTACATCAACACCTTCGCAATGTCCTACGACCCGCACACCAATTATCTGTCGCCAGATAACGCGGAAAATTTCGATATCAACATGAGTCTGTCGCTGGAAGGCATCGGTGCCGTCCTGCAAAGCGATAACGACCAGGTGAAGATCGTGCGTCTGGTGCCGGCAGGTCCGGCCGACAAGACCAAGCAGGTTGCCCCGGCCGACAAGATCATCGGTGTGGCCCAGGCCGACAAAGAGATGGTTGACGTGGTCGGCTGGCGCCTGGATGAAGTGGTCAAGCTGATCCGCGGGCCGAAAGGCAGCGTGGTGCGCCTGGAAGTGATTCCGCACACCAACGCACCGAACGACCAGACCAGCAAAATCGTGTCCATCACCCGTGAAGCGGTGAAACTCGAAGACCAGGCTGTCCAGAAGCAAGTCCTCAACCTCAAGCAGGATGGCAAGGACTACAAGCTCGGCGTGGTGGTGATCCCGGCGTTCTACCTGGACTTCAAAGCGTTCCGCGCCGGTGATCCGGACTACAAGAGCACCACCCGCGACGTTAAGAAAATCCTCACAGAATTGCAGAAGGAAAAAGTCGACGGCGTGGTCATCGACCTGCGCAACAACGGCGGCGGTTCCCTGCAGGAAGCCACCGAGCTGACCAGTCTGTTTATCGACAAGGGTCCGACCGTGCTGGTGCGTAACGCTGACGGCCGTGTCGACGTGCTGGAAGACGAGAACCCGGGTGCCTTCTACAAAGGGCCGATGGCGTTGCTGGTCAACCGCCTCTCGGCATCCGCCTCGGAGATTTTTGCCGGCGCGATGCAGGACTACCACCGTGCGCTGATCATCGGCGGCCAGACCTTCGGCAAAGGCACCGTGCAGACCATCCAGCCGCTGAACCATGGCGAGCTGAAACTGACCCTGGCCAAGTTCTACCGGGTTTCCGGGCAGAGCACCCAGCATCAGGGCGTTCTGCCGGACGTCGATTTCCCGTCGATCATCGACACCAAGGAAATCGGCGAGAGCGCCCTGCCCGAGGCGATGCCGTGGGACACTATCCGTCCTGCGATCAAGCCTGCGGTAGACCCGTTCAAACCGTACATCGCAGAGTTGAAAGCTGATCACGAAGCCCGCTCCGCCAAGGATGCCGAGTTCATCTTCATCCGCGACAAACTGGCCCTGGCCAAGAAGTTGATGGAAGAGAAAACCGTCAGCCTGAACGAAGCCGACCGTCGTGCGCAGCACACCGACATCGAGAATCAGCAACTGGTGCTGGAGAACGCCCGCCGCAAGGCGAAAGGCGAAGCCCCGCTCAAGGAACTGAAGAAAGAAGACGAAGACGCGATCGCCGCCGAGCCTGATAAAACCAAGCCGGAAGATGATGCCTACCTGAGCGAGACCGGGCGCATCCTGCTGGACTACTTGAAAATCAGCAAGACGGTGGCCAAGCAGTAAATGATGGCGATTTAATGTGAACGCTCCTCGGAGTGTCATCAAATAGACATCATTCTGTCGTGAAATGAAGGACCTGCCAAAGCAGGTCCTTTTTTTTCGACCCGAGAAAATCATGACCATGACCGAACAGCTGAATGCATTGGGCTCAATCCTGGCTCAAGGCAGTTTGCACAGCCTGTTCCAACCCATCATTTCCCTGTCTGAACGACGCGTCATCGGTTATGAAGCCCTCAGTCGCGGCCCGTCCAACAGCCCGTTGCACTCTCCTGTCGCACTGTTCTCCGTGGCCCGTCACGCCGGGCGTCTCAGTGAGCTGGAGATGGTCTGCCGGGAAAGTGCCTGCCGGCGGTTCAGCGAGCAGAAACTGCCGGGCAAGCTGTTTCTCAACGTCTCACCCGAATCCCTGCTGGAGACCGCCCACCAGCCCGGCCGTACCCTGCAACTGCTCAGCGACTTCGGCATCCCGCCCAGCCAGGTGGTGATCGAACTGACCGAGCAAACCCCGACCGACGATTTTCAACTGCTGCAAACCGCGCTGCACCACTACCGCGCCATGGGCTTTTCGATTGCCCTGGATGACCTGGGTGCCGGCTATTCCAGCCTGCGGCTGTGGTCGGAGCTGCGCCCGGACTACGTGAAGATCGATCGACACTTTATCGACGGCATCCACCAGGACGCCCTCAAGCGCGAGTTTGTCGGCTCCATCCTGCAAATCGCCAAGGCCTCCCGGGCCCAGGTCATCGCCGAAGGCATCGAGTTGCCGGAAGAGTTGGCGGTGCTCACGGAAATGGGCGTTGACCTGGTGCAGGGCTACCTGCTCTGCCGCCCCCAGGAACACCCGCCGCAGGAAGCGCGGTTGATGCTGCCCAAGCCCGACAACGCCAACGTCGCGCTGAACGACGAAGGCAGCGACCTCAGCGCCCTGCTCAACGAACAACCGGCCGTGGGCCAGCACACTGCCACGGCGCAGGTTTTGGAAGCCTTCCGGCGCCAGGCCAACCTCAATTCCCTGGCGGTGCTGGATGAGCGTGGCCACCCGATTGGCATCGTGCACCGGCACTCGCTGTCAGATGCGCTACTCAAGCCGTTCGCCACCGATCTGTTCGCCCGCAAGCCCATCAGCCGCTTGATGAGTGATGACTTTCTCGCGGTGGAACTGAGCCAGTCCTTGCAGCAGGTCAGCCGCCTGCTTACCAGTCGCGCACGCCAGCGGATCGAGGAAGATTTCATCATCACCATCAACGGCGATTATCTGGGGTTGGGCCGGGTGATCGATGTGCTCAAGCTGATTACCGAGCTGAAAATCCAGCAGGCACGCTATGCCAACCCGCTGACCTTGCTGCCGGGCAACGTCCCCATCCAGCAGTGCCTGACGCGGCTGTTGCAGCAACAACGCGAGTCTGTGATCTGCTACGTCGATATCGACAGTTTCAAGCCATTCAACGATATCTACGGCTATGGCCGGGGCGATGAAGTGCTGCTGTGCCTGGCGCAATGCCTGAACGACCGGGTAGACCCCAGCCGCGACTTCGTCGGGCATATCGGCGGTGATGACTTTTTGCTGGTGCTGGGGCCGCAGGATTGGCGCAAGCGGCTGAACCAGTTGCTGGACGACTTCCACACCCAGTGCCGGCGCTTCTATCGCAGCGAGCATCTGGACGCGGGCTGTTTCGTTGCACTGAACCGCCAGGGCGTGCGCCAGGAGTTTGCGCTGCTGTCGCTGTCCATCGGCGTGGTGCATTTGTATCCACAGGCCTGTGGACAACTCGATGCCAGCCAGTTGGCGGAACTGGCCTCGCAAGCCAAGCACCACGCGAAGAACGTGGCGGGCTACAGCATTCATGTGATTGACAGCCTGGAGTTGGGCCAGGCAGAACCGCAGCCGCTCTAGATCAGAGTTGCTCCAGGCGCATCTGCGCCAACGGGTGCCCGGCTCGGGCGGCGATTTTCCACCAGCGTGCCGCTTCCAGCGGATCAGGCGCCTTGCCAAGGCTGCCCGCAAGGCTCAACACCCCAATCTGGTAGGCCGCCTTGCCGTCGCCGGCCAGGGCCGCCAGCCGCAACAGTCGCACGCCTTCTTCACGGGCGCCGAGGCCCTTGCCACGAAACGTCAGGATATGTCCGTAGAAACTCTGTGCTCCTACGTCGCCCAGATTGGCCATGCGCGCGAACTGGCCTTCAAGCCACTGCCAGCCACGCGGCTGTCGCACGAACCAGGACCAATGAAACAACTTGCGCGCCAGCCAGTAACTGGCATACGCCTTGAGCTTCCAGAACACTACGCCTCCGCTGACTCTGGATAATCGTACTCAAATACTCGCACCACTTCGGATGCGTGCCACGACGCCGCGGCCACGCCATCGGACGGCCCGCAGAAGCGCCCGAGACGCTCCACACATTCAAAGAAACCGGTACGTGGCAGGCGACTGGCGCCCTGGCTGATCACCAGGGAACTGCGCAGTGGTTGGTCGGCCTTGGCATCCAGCGCCGCCAGGTGCTCCAGCGCAGCCGTCAGGGTCTGCATGGCCGGCGTGGGAAATTGCAGGCGCTCCAGCAAGGCGCGGTAGGTCAAGAGGTGGCGCTGTCGGCGCGCCTGGTCCAGCTCGTTGAGTAACCCATCCCAATGTTGACGGCTGATGCGTACGCTCACGTTTCGTCCCTCCAACCTGCAACGCCAAGTTCCCAGGCCAGGCTGCGGCGGATGGCAGCGTCCGGCTGGCGTTCACCGCTTTCGATCAGGCCCAGGTAAGACGGGCTGATGCCCACTGTGCGCGCCAGAACCTCGATGGCCAGGCCCTTGGCCTCGCGCAGGCTTCGCAGCTGCTCCAGGGGGCGCAGATCCGGTTCGGCAGTGGCTTGGCTAATGGTCGAAGCGGGAGGCGTTGGCTGTTGCTGACCGGCGGCTTTTAACAGCGCCTGATACTGAGCCCATGGCAGAACCGCATATTCGGGCTCGCCATCCTTTGTAATTATCTGAATATCCATGACTGCCCCGTAGGATCACAACACTTACTTCGTAAGTACTTTCCTTAGGAGTGTAATCCTAACAGCCACAAAGAGCGCAGGGGGATATTCCCAAGGTTCAGTTTTTTTTCAGGTGTTCTTGCGTAAGCAGCTGAGGCGTCGCAGGAAGGCGCTCAACCACCGCAAGTTTCTCGGGGAGCTGACGCTCGCGCCAGGCGCGAAAGGCGCTCAGTTCGCCGTCGAGGGTCTTCATGACCCACGCCAGCACAGCAATGTCGTCGAGCATGCCGAACACCGGGATAAAGTCCGGGATCGCGTCAATCGGGCTCAGGAAGTACATCAACCCTGCCACTACCGAAATCAGCGCCTTGGGGCTGATGGCCCGGTACTCGCCGCGCCAGTAGGCCAGGCACAAGGCCTGGAGCAGCTTGAGGTCGTCCTTGAGCTTGCCCAGCCGGTTGCCCTGGCTCGAGCCTTTGGCGGCGACCGCGAACAGCAACGTCGGCAAGCGCCCACGGCCAAGCAGGCGAGCAGCCATGGGCAGGAAGCGGGTGAAATTAAACGGGGCTTTCATCGTCACTCCAGTTCCAGGCGACAGAAAAGGTTATCCACACAAATTGTGGATAACCTTGTGAACAGAGCCTATTTTCCAGGCTGAAAGCCACGTAATACAAGGCCTACAGTCAGATCGGGCGTTTTTTGCGCACATAAAAAAAACCCAAGAATTCATTGACTTGGAGATAATCTGCGTCTACCCGTACTCGGGTCTTTTATCAGACTGCTCTAGCCCGCATGGGTTCGGTTGAATTTGCCCTGGATTCAGCTGATCGTTCCCACGCTCTGCGTGGGGATGCCGCCTGTGGCGCTCCGCGCTCGCTGTTAGCGCTAGGCTTGAGCAATGCGCAATGGTGACGCAGAGCGTCACCGGATGCATTCCCACGCAGAGCGTGGGAACGATCGCACAGGCCAGAAACAACAACGCCCCGTCGAGACGGGGCGTTGTGTGTTCAGGCGCTGATTACTTCTTGGCAGCAGGAGCCGCCGGTGCGTCAGGAGCGTCTGCCTTGGACGGGTCCTTGATGGCCAGCAGTTCCAGGTCGAATACCAGCACGGAGTTGGCTGGAATCGCCGGGCTCGGGCTCTGGGCACCGTAGGCCAGGTCGGACGGGATGTACAACTCGACCTTCTCGCCAACGTGCATCAGTTGCAGGCCTTCGACCCAACCCGGAATCACGCCGCTGACCGGCAGGTCAATCGGGCTGCCGCGATCCACGGAGCTGTCAAAGGTGGTGCCGTTGGTGAGCTTGCCGGTGTAGTGAACAGTCACTACGTCGGTAGGCTTGGGTTGAGCACCGTCCGCTTTCTTCACGATCTTGTATTGCAGACCGGAAGCAGTGGTGACAACGCCGTCTTTCTTGGCGTTTTCTTCGAGGAATTTCTTGCCGGCGGTTGCCGACTCTTCGCTCATCTTGGCCATACGCTCTTCAGCACGTTTTTGCAGTGCGGCGAAGGCTTCGACCAGCTCGTCGTCTTTCAGCTTCTGTTCTTTCTTGCCGACGGCATCTTCGATGCCTTGGGCTACCGCTTTGGAGTCCAGGTCATCCATACCTTCTTGAGCAAGGCTTTTGCCCATGTTCAGGCCGATACCGTAGGAAGCTTTTTGCGCCGGGGTTTTCAGCTCTACGCTGGTTTGCGAATCACAACCCGCAAGTACCAGGCTAACCAGGGCCACCGCCGCCGCCAACCGATGCTGTTTCATGCTATTTCCTTGTTCGTGTGCCAAAAGGGCATTCGAGTAAAGTCGCGAGCTTATCAGGCGGCCACGACCAATGGCTACCGGCATGTGAGCAGGAAACTTCTGATAAGTTCACGTGTTTAAAAGCATTTTCATTCAATCCAGGGCCCTGCAACGGACGGCAGCAGCGCTGGAACGAGACTCATGGCCACTTGCCGCACTGCTGGCCTGATGGCATAAGAACGCTACAACTCGACAAGGATAGTTATCTTGCGCATTTTTTCCCGTGTTTTGCTGATGATTTTCATACTGCTGGGCCTGGTCCTGGCGGTGGTGCTCTATTACGTGGTCAACCCGAAGCTGCCGGTCTACGTGCCGGTGGAACAGGTGCACTATCAGGATCAATGGAGCGCCGCAGATCGCCAGACCTACTATTTCACCCCCCAGGGCACCCAGGTCAAGGGCCTGCGTTATGCCTGGTTTACCGCACTGGAGCTGCCGTTCTCCGAACAGCGTTTCGCCACGCCCGAGTACCTGGCGCGCTTCGGTTTCCTGGTAGATCCCAGGCAAGTGCCCACCGCGCAGAACCCCGGCAACCTGCCGGTGGGTTTCGCCCGGCATAAAAATGCCGGCAGCAATGATGAGTTCCTCGACATCACCTGCGCCGCCTGCCACACCGGCCAGTTGAACTTCAAAGGCCAGGGCCTGCGGATCGACGGTGGCCCGGCGCAACATGTGCTGCCGTCCAGCGTGCCGACCCTGCGCGGCGGCAGCTTCGGCCAGGCACTGGTCGCCAGCCTGGCCTCGACCTACTACAACCCGTGGAAATTCGAGCGCTTTGCCCGCACCGTGCTGGGCCATGACTACAACGACCAGACCGCAGCGCAACTGCGCCAGGACTTCAAGAAGTCCCTGAACAACTTCCTCAAAGTCGCCTGGAACGACACCCACCGTGGCCTCTACCCCACCGAAGAAGGCCCGGGCCGCACCGACGCCTTTGGCCGTATCGCCAACGCCAGCTTCGGCGACGCCATTTCCCCCGACAACTACCGCATCGCCAACGCCCCGGTGGACTACCCGCAACTGTGGGACATCTGGACCTTCGACTGGGTGCAATGGAATGGCTCGGCCCAACAACCCATGGCCCGCAATATCGGCGAAGCCCTGGGCGTCGGCGCCACCCTGGACTTCTTCGACAGCGCCGGCCAGCCGCTCCAGGGCGATGCACGCTACGCCTCCAGCGTGCGGGTTCGCGACCTGAATACCATCGAAGAAACCCTGCAACGGCTCAAGCCCCCCACCTGGCCCGAAGACCTGTTCGGCGCCATCGACAAACCGCTGGCCGCCCAGGGTCGCGCACTGTTCGCGGAAAACTGCGCCGGCTGCCACGTGCCAGCGGTGTCCCAGGTCGATGGCCGCCCGGTGCGACAATTGAAAATGCTCCCGGTGGAGGTGATCGGCACCGACCCCGCTACTGCCAACAATATCGCTGACCACCGCTTCGACCTCAGCGCCCTGCAATGGGACCCGGCGGAGTTGGCGAAAATGAACGTCGAACTGCACCCCACGCCCACCGAGCCGCTGGACCTGCGCAGCCTCTCTTCAGCCAAAGGCCTGGCCTACATCACCGCCTTTGTCGAAGACCACGCCTACCGTGCCGCCGGTGTGACACCTGCCGAACGCCCGCGCCTGGACGGCTTCGGCCTGCCGATCGGCGTACGCGAATTGCGTGCCTACAAGGCACGGCCCCTGGCCGGGGTGTGGGCGACACCGCCGTTCCTGCACAACGGCTCGGTGCCGACGATCTACCAATTGCTCTCGCCTCAGGACGAGCGCAGCCCGACCTTCTATAAAGGCACCTTCGAATACGACCCGCGCCACCTGGGCTATCAAACCGCCGCGTTCCCCAACGCGTTCCTGTTCGATACGCGCATCACCGGCAACCACAACAGCGGCCACGAATTCCGTGCCGGGCAGCGTGGCAACGGGGTGATTGGCCGAGGCTTGCTGCCCCAGGAACGCTGGGCGCTGGTGGAATATTTGAAAGTGCTGGGCGGCCCGCTGGAACAGCAACTGCCCTGACCCAACCGACTTCGCAGAAAAGGATTTTTAAATGCTCGCTCGACTTTGGCTGCGCCTCGGCGCGTTTCTCGGCAAGACCCTGTTGTGGCTGGTGGGCCTGGGCCTGCTGGGCTGGTTGCTGTCCACCCTGTGGTTTGCCTGGCAGCACAGCGGCCCGGTATCGCCGGATGAACAGATCCCGCCGGGTGAAGCGGCCATGACCCAGGGCATCATCCAGACCGCCGTGCGCATTGTCGACCAGCACCGCGAAGGCACGCGTTACCTGCGGGATGCGCATGCCAAGGCCCATGGCTGCGTGAAGGCCGAGGTCAGCGTACTGGCGGACCTCGACCCGGCCCTGCGCCAGGGCGTGTTCGCCGAGCCGGGCAAGACCTGGCAGGCGATGATGCGACTGTCCAACGGCAATGCGTATCCGCAGTTCGACAGCATCCGGGATGCCCGGGGGATGGCGATCAAGTTGCTGGACGTGCCAGGCAAACAGCTGCTGGCGGATCAGCAGGCGCGGGGTGAGCAGGACTTTGTGATGTTCAGCCATCCGAACTTTTTCGTCAGTGATGTGGCGGAGTATGCGCAGAACATTTCGGCTCAGGCCGATGGCAAGAAAGTCATGGCGTTTTTCCCCGGGGTGGATCCGCGCAGTTGGCAGGTGCGGCATTTGTTTATCGCGCTGGCGACGTTGGCGCCGCCGCCGGTGAGTCCTACGCAGACGACGTATTTCTCGGTGTCGCCGTATAAGTTCGGGGCGGCGAATGCGAAGTTTCGGGTGGCGCCGGATCCCCAGGGGTGTCCTGCGTATGTGCTGCCCAAACAGAATCAGGACCTGCCGAACTTTTTGCGCAGTGCGTTGAATCAGCAACTGTCGACGGACCGGGTGGCGGCGTGTTTTGTGTTGCAGATTCAGCGGCAGAATCCGCAGAAGTTCATGCCGATCGAGGACACCAGCATTGAATGGAAAGAGAGTGATGCGCCGTTTGAGACGGTGGCCAAGGTGGTGATTCCGGCGCAGGATTTTGATACGCCGGCGTTGAATCTGGCTTGTGATAATCAGTCGTTTAATCCGTGGTTTGGGGTGGAGGCGCATCGGCCGATTGGGGGGATTAACCGGTTGCGTAAGGCGGTGTATGAGGCGGTCAGTGATTATCGGCATAGCCGGAATTTGTAGCTCCGCGGTATTGGGTGCATATCCGTTGCTGCGGTTATGGCCGCTAT
>NZ_JACAOM010000150.1:0-47310 GCF_013386245.1 Pseudomonas sp. 21615526
GGGCCGGCATTCCGGGCGTTTGCCAAAAGTGACCCGCTGTAAGAGCGGAACCATAAGCCGCCGTTACCTAAATAACGGATATGTACACAACATACCTAACCTAAAACCTCACAACCCTAACGCAACCCACTGAATCCAAACCATAAAAAAACGGCGCTCACGGGGCGCCGTTTTTCACATCCGCAGCGAACACCCTTTAGTAGTAGGCGTTTTCTTTCTGCGTATGGTCAGTCACATCCCGCACACCCTTGAGCTCCGGAACCCGCTCAAGCAGCGTACGCTCAATACCCTCACGCAAGGTCACGTCCGCCTGGCCACAGCCCTGGCAACCGCCACCAAACTTCAACACAGCAATACCATCATCCACCACATCAATCAGACTCACCTGACCACCGTGGCTGGCCAGCCCGGGATTGATCTCGGTCTGCAGGTAATAGTTGATGCGCTCGTTAATCGGGCTATCCGCATTAACATTCGGCACCTTGGCGTTCGGCGCCTTGATGGTCAGTTGGCCACCCATACGATCAGTGGCGTAATCAACCACCGCATCGTCAAGGAACGCTTCACTGAACGCATCGATATACGCCGTGAAGCTTTTCAGCCCCAACGCCGTATCTTCAGGTTTTTCTTCTCCCGGCTTGCAGTAGGCAATGCACGTCTCAGCGTACTGGGTGCCGGGCTGGGTGATAAAGACGCGGATGCCAATGCCCGGGGTGTTCTGCTTCGACAGCAGATCAGCCAGGTAATCGTGGGCGGCGTCGGTAATGGTTATGGCGGTCATGGAAACTCCTCGCAGGCTTGCCGGCAGTTTACGCCAAATTATTACCGAGGTACAAAGTCCTAGTATTTTTGTCGGGAAAGAACCAACCGTTCGTCGCCATCGAACCAGCCTTTGAGCCGACGATAACTGCCCTTTTCCAGCCAGTGGTAGCTGGCCAGCGACCCAAGGGCGATCAGCACCACGCACACGCCGAGCATCACGTAGGCGTTAACCCCATAACGCTGGGCGACAAAACCACCCGCCGACAGCACCAGCACGTGCATCAGATAGACCGAGTAGGAACAATCCCCCATCACCTTGAGCAGCCGGCTGCGCTCGAAATAGCGCTCCATCGAGATACAGGCCACCACCAGCACCGCACTCGGCAAGCCCCAGGTCAGGGCTCGCGGCGATGCCGGCCAGTGATAGATCGCCAACAATGCCCCCGCAATCCCCAGCAATGGAAGCCACAGCCCGGGGCGAATCCAGCCCTTGCGGTAGAGCATGCCGATGCCAATCCCGAGCAAGAACTCGTACACGATGTCCGAACGATAGAAGTCGCTGATCCAGCCAAACGACGTCCACGCCTGGCACACCGCAAACAACAACGCGCCCACCACCAGCACCCGCCACTGCCGGCGAAACAGCAACGCCCACGCAAACAGCACGTAGAAAAGCATCTCGTAGTTCAGGGTCCAGCCGACGTTCAAGGTCGGGTACACCCCATAACCACCGGGATTTTCCGAAGGTATGAACAGCAAGGACATCAACACATGGGCCGCATCGACGCTCTGGTCCGGCAACACCGGCCGCGCAAACACCACCAGCAGCGCCATCAACAGCGTGTAGAACCAGTAGGCCGGGACGATTCGCAGCAGGCGATACAGCAGGAATCGCCAGGGCGGCAGCTGTTTGTTCTCGGTGGAGAGGAAGATCACCAGGCCGCTGATCACAAAAAACACATCCACGCCCGCCGCACCTTTGTCGACAAACAGGTGGCCCAGCGCCGAATCGGCCTTAAAGCCAAAGAAAATCTGCATGAAGTGATGACCCACCACGGTCCAGGCCGCCAGGGCGCGCAGTGCCTGTACTGAAATCAACATCGTCGACCCACTCTCCCAACCCTCGACACCGGTTATTCAGGTGCCTATGGCTTGGGACAGCCGTCGACGGTCAAAGGTCGATCAAAGATTCTCGTAGCGGTTCATGTCCAGCACGCCCTCTTCCACCGGCGTGGTTTCGCGGATGTACTGCGACAGGTCGTGGAAGTACTGCCAGAACTGCGGGTGACTGCGGCGGATGCCCCAGCGGTCGACAATCTTCTCGAAGCGATTGGCGTCCTTGGCATTCTCCATGGCCGCGACAAACTCCGGCACTTGCTGCGCCGGAATGTTGAACATGAAGTTCGGGTAGCTGCTCAGCACGCCGGGATAGATGGTCACGGTGTCCAGGCCCGGCTGATAGCGATAAGCCTCACCGAGCATAAAGGCCACGTTGCTGTGGGCGCGGTTGCGCAACAGGCTGTACATCTCACGTTTGCCGCTGCGGGTTTCGATGCGCAGCATGGTCGCTTCCGGCAACAGGTCGATCACCTTGAGCCCCGCCGCCGGGCGGTTGGTCAGGCGGCTCAGGGCCTGTTCGGCGTCCTGCAACGCAGGGTCAATGCCCGGACGCGAGCAATAGGCGCTGACGCAACGGTTGATCGGGTCCGGGCTGGCGTTCAGGTCGCCGTAGCGGGCCAGCAACTGGTTGGCGAAGTCGCGCTTGGGGTCCTTTTCATCGAGCTTGAGGCCCGTGGGCTTGTCATCGTCGATGGCTTCATAGTCCAGCCACAGCTTGACCTTGCCGCTGTTCTGGTACCAATCGTCAAGGAAGTCATCCCGCGAGTCCGCCGGCATCAGGCGCAGGAAGTTCTGCTCGGCACCGTTGCGGATCAGGTCGAAATACAGGCGCGTCTGGGCCTGATGGGAAACGTTGCCGAACACATCGAAATTCACCGCCAACTGGTAGTAGGTGCGCTCCAGCAGCGGATAGTCGAACAGCCACAGGGTTTGCGGCACTTCACCAATCAAGCCCTTGGTCACCGAGGCGCTGTCGAAGTGACGGAAGATGCTCAACAAGGCGTTGTCGTTGCCCGCCCACAGGCTCGACCAGCTCGGCGGCGGCAGGTCGGCATAACTGTCCCGGCGCAACGCCTCGTACTCGTTGCGCTTGTCGCGGTATTTGAGCCAGAGGCTGAGCACGCTGCCCACATCGTCAATCTGCCCCGGCATCGCCAGCAACGGCGTGGCCTGGCCGCGGTAGCGGGCATCGGTGATATACAGGTCGTGGTCGGGGTCCTGGAACAGGGTCCAGAAGTTGTCGCGGATCACGTCTGTCGCGATCTGGCCCCGGCATACCGGCCCGCGAATAAAGGTGCGCACGAAGTATTCGGCGTTATCCAGCATGAACTGGTAGCGCGCCTTGGCCGGAATCGCCTCGAAGGTCTCGAACGGGTTTGCGCGCCGGCCCGGCCCGTAGCCCGGCAAGGCTTGCACCTGCCAGTCATCGGTATAGAACAGCGACTTGATCCGGGCCATCTTCTCGGCGCTGAACGGATAGGTGATGTGAGTCTTGTGCACGATCACCCCCTGCACCGGCCACAGGCGGTAGTACACCTGGGTGCCCGGGTCGTCGTTGGGGCGGCGGGTGTTGATCAGGTCGATCGGCTGCCCGCTCGGGGTGCGCGAGCGTACCCACTGGAAGAAATGCCCCGGTTCGCCGCCTTCAAAGTAGATGTGAGCAAGGAACAGGTGCTCGAACAACCAGCGCGCCACCAGGCTTTCCCGGGCCCCGGGCTGGTTGAACAGGTTTTCCCATTGCTGCACTTGCAAGGCTTCCTTGGCACTCGGGGCCAGGCCTTGTTCGTCGATCGGTGCGCCGGAGGCCAGCCAGCGTTGCAGGGTCTGGTACTGCTGGTCGGTCAGGCCGGTGACGGCCAGGGGCATGCCTTCCTTCGGGTGGTTACCTGCGTAGGCGTTGAACTCCCCCGGCATCGGGCAGGTGTTTTCGCGGCTCAGGCCCAGCACGATGTCGTCGGGCAGCTTGGCGTTGGGCGCAAGCGGCGCGTTATGCCCCAGCTCCAGCATGCGCGCCATCAGTGCGGCCTGGCTGCCCTGGGCGTCGAGTACCGAGTAGAAATCCTTTTGCTGCCAGGCGGCTTTGCCGAAGGCGTCATAGAACAAACGGGTGGGCTGGCTGGCCTGGCTGCGCTCGCCGTCGTACACCGGCACCTTGGTCGCGCCACGTGCGGCGCCTTCGGCACTGCCCAGGTTGAGCTGGCAGGCCGAGTCGTAGCAGGCGTGGCAGGCCACGCATTTCTCGGTGAAGATCGGCTGGATGTCACGGGTATAAGAGATCGCCGGGGCGGGACCTTCTGCCTGTGCGGTAAGGGCGAACAGCGCAAACGCGGCGCTGACGATGAGGCGAAGTGACATGTTTCCGGTCCCGATTCAATGCGTGCAGTGAAAAACCCGTCGATTCTACCGATGTAACGCCCCCGCCAACATGAGCGATATTCATGCAAACCCAGCACATGCTCTAAAAGCGCACAGGTTTGTTATGATCTTCGCCCTCCGTAATACCTGACCAGAGTAGTCCCATGCCCGATCGTAGCGCTCGTCTGCAAGCCCTCCACCAAGCCCTCAAGGAACGCATCCTGATCCTCGACGGCGGCATGGGCACGATGATCCAGAGCTATAAACTGGAAGAGCAGGACTACCGTGGCAAACGCTTCGCCGACTGGCCGAGCGACGTCAAGGGCAATAACGACCTGCTGGTGATCACCCGTCCGGACGTGATCGGCGGCATCGAAAAAGCCTACCTGGATGCCGGCGCCGACATCCTGGAAACCAACACCTTCAACGCCACGCGCATTTCCATGGCCGACTACGGCATGGAAGACCTCGCCTACGAACTAAACGTAGAAGGCGCGCGCCTGGCGCGCAAGATCGCCGACGCCAAGACCCTGGAAAACCCGGCCAAGCCGCGCTTCGTCGCCGGGGTGCTCGGTCCGACCAGCCGTACCTGCTCGCTGTCGCCCGACGTAAACAACCCCGGCTACCGCAACGTGACCTTCGATGAGCTGGTGGAAAACTACACCGAAGCCACCAAAGGCCTGATCGAAGGCGGCGCCGACCTGATCCTGATCGAAACCATTTTCGACACCCTCAACGCCAAGGCCGCGATCTTCGCCGTACAGGGCGTGTTCGAAGAATTGAACGTCGAACTGCCGATCATGATCTCCGGCACCATCACCGACGCCTCCGGCCGCACCCTGTCGGGCCAGACCACCGAAGCCTTCTGGAACTCGGTCAGCCACGCCAAGCCGCTGTCTGTGGGCCTGAACTGCGCACTGGGGGCGAGCGAGCTGCGTCCGTACCTGGAAGAGCTGTCGAACAAGGCCAACACCCACGTTTCCGCCCACCCGAACGCCGGCCTGCCCAACGAATTCGGCGAGTACGATGAACTGCCGTCGGAAACCGCCAAGGTCATCGAAGAATTCGCCCAGAGCGGCTTCCTGAACATCGTCGGTGGTTGCTGCGGTACCACCCCGGGCCATATTGAAGCCATCGCCAAGGCCGTGGCCGGTTACGCACCGCGCCCGATCCCGGACATTCCGAAAGCCTGCCGCCTGTCGGGCCTGGAACCGTTCACCATCGATCGCAGCTCGCTGTTCGTCAACGTCGGCGAGCGCACCAATATCACCGGTTCCGCCCGCTTCGCCCGCCTGATCCGTGAAGACAACTACACCGAGGCCCTGGAAGTCGCCCTGCAGCAGGTGGAAGCCGGCGCCCAGGTGATCGACATCAACATGGACGAAGGCATGCTGGATTCGAAGAAGGCCATGGTGACCTTCCTCAACCTGATTGCCGGCGAGCCGGACATCTCCCGCGTACCGATCATGATCGACTCCTCCAAGTGGGAAGTGATCGAGGCCGGCCTGAAGTGCATCCAGGGTAAGGGCATCGTCAACTCCATCAGCATGAAGGAAGGCGTGGAGCAGTTCATTCACCACGCCAAGCTGTGCAAGCGCTACGGCGCGGCGGTGGTGGTGATGGCGTTCGACGAAGCCGGCCAGGCCGACACCGAAGCGCGCAAGAAAGAAATCTGCAAACGCTCCTACGACATCCTGGTGAATGAAGTCGGCTTCCCGCCGGAAGACATTATCTTCGACCCGAACATCTTCGCGGTCGCCACCGGTATCGAGGAACACAACAACTACGCCGTCGATTTCATCAACGCCTGTGCCTACATCCGCGACGAGCTGCCGTATGCGCTGACCTCGGGCGGCGTGTCCAACGTGTCGTTCTCGTTCCGCGGCAACAACCCGGTGCGCGAGGCGATTCACTCGGTGTTCCTGCTGTATGCGATCCGCAACGGCCTGACGATGGGTATCGTCAACGCCGGCCAGCTGGAGATCTACGACCAGATCCCGGCCGAGCTGCGTGACGCGGTGGAAGACGTGGTGCTCAACCGCACCCCGGAAGGCACCGACGCCCTCCTCGCCATTGCCGACAAGTACAAGGGCGACGGCAGCGTCAAGGAAGCCGAGACCGAGGAATGGCGTGGCTGGGAAGTCAACAAGCGCCTGGAACACGCGCTGGTCAAGGGCATCACCACCCACATCGTCGAAGACACCGAGGAATCCCGGCAGTCGTTCGCGCGCCCGATCGAAGTGATCGAAGGCCCGCTGATGTCCGGCATGAACATCGTCGGCGACCTGTTCGGCGCCGGCAAAATGTTCCTGCCCCAGGTGGTGAAATCCGCCCGGGTGATGAAGCAGGCCGTGGCCCACTTGATCCCGTTCATCGAGCTGGAAAAAGGCGACAAGCCGGAAGCCAAGGGCAAGATCCTGATGGCCACGGTGAAGGGCGACGTGCACGACATCGGCAAGAACATTGTCGGCGTGGTGCTGGGTTGCAACGGCTATGACATCGTCGACCTGGGCGTGATGGTCCCGGCCGAGAAAATCCTGCAGGTGGCCAAGGAACAGAAGTGCGACATCATCGGCCTGTCCGGGCTGATCACTCCGTCCCTGGACGAGATGGTGCACGTCGCCCGCGAGATGCAGCGCCAGGATTTCCACCTGCCGCTGATGATCGGTGGCGCCACCACTTCCAAGGCCCACACGGCCGTGAAGATCGAGCCCAAATACAGCAACGACGCGGTGATCTACGTCACCGACGCCTCCCGCGCCGTGGGCGTGGCGACGCAGTTGCTGTCCAAGGAATTGAAGCCGGCATTCGTCGAGAAAACCCGCCTGGAATACATCGACGTGCGCGAGCGCACCTCCAACCGCAGCGCGCGCACCGAGCGCCTGAGCTACCCGGCCGCCATCGCCAAGAAGCCGCAGTTCGACTGGAGCAGCTACACGCCGGTCAAGCCGACGTTTACCGGCGCCAAGGTGCTGGACAATATCGACCTCAACGTCCTGGCCGAGTACATCGACTGGACACCGTTCTTCATCTCCTGGGACCTGGCCGGCAAGTTCCCGCGCATCCTCACCGATGAAGTGGTGGGTGAAGCGGCGACGGCGCTGTACGCCGACGCACAGGAAATGCTCAAGAAGCTGATCGACGAAAAACTCATCAGCGCCCGCGCGGTGTTCGGTTTCTGGCCGACCAACCAGGTGCAGGACGATGACCTGGAAGTCTACGGCGATGACGGCCAGCCGATTGCCAGGCTGCACCATTTGCGCCAGCAGATCATCAAGACCGACGGCAAGCCGAACTTCTCCCTGGCCGACTTCGTCGCACCCAAGGACAGCGGCGTAACCGACTACATCGGTGGCTTCATCACCACCGCTGGCATCGGCGCTGAAGAAGTGGCGAAGGCCTACCAGGACGCCGGCGACGACTACAACTCGATCATGGTCAAGGCCCTGGCCGACCGCCTGGCCGAAGCCTGCGCCGAGTGGCTGCACCAGCAGGTGCGTAAAGAGCACTGGGGCTACGCCAAGGACGAAGTGCTGGATAACGAAGCGCTGATCAAGGAGCAGTACAGCGGTATCCGCCCTGCCCCGGGTTACCCGGCGTGCCCGGACCACACCGAGAAGGCCCAGTTGTTCCAACTGCTGGACCCTGAAGCCCAGGAGATGCACGCCGGCCGCAGCGGCGTGTTCCTGACCGAGCACTACGCGATGTTCCCGGCAGCAGCCGTCAGCGGCTGGTACTTCGCTCACCCGCAAGCGCAGTACTTTGCGGTGGGCAAGATCGACAAGGACCAGGTCGCCAGCTACACCGCCCGCAAGGAGCAGGACCTGAGCGTGACCGAACGCTGGCTGGCGCCGAACCTGGGTTACGACAACTGATATGCGGCAGGCCCGCTTTCGGGCCTGCCGCGGTGCGTCTTATAGCCCCAACGTCGCTCTCTCCTGTACGGACAGGCGAATCAGCAGGGCCTGGCGTTGCTCAGTCCTTTGCTTGGCCAATACCACGGCTTGCGCCTCGTACTGCGCACCAAACGCCGGATAGCGATCCTCCAGGGCTTCAGCCTCGCGGGCCTGGGTCTGGGCCAGCGTCGTAAAGTCGGCGGTGTATTGCTTCTGCACGTAGTCGACCCAGTACTGGCGCGTGACCAGATCGGCCGTGAACGCCTCGGTCGCCTCCCGGCCGATGATGCTGGCGTAGGCCTGGTCGATATCGGCCTGTTTCACTTGGGAAAGGTTGCGGTACAGCATGCCGGACGGCTGGCGCGGCAACTCCAGGCGTTGGGCCAGGCCGATGCGGTAGGCCAGGCGAATTTCCGCCGGGTCAACACTGGGCTTTAGGCTGACCACGCGGCTGGCGGTGGCTTCAGTCTGTTCCAGGCGGATCATGCTTCTGGCCAGCTTGAACAGCGCCGCGCCTTCTTTTCCGGGTTCCACGGTTTCCAGGGCCTTGAACTCATAGACACTGACTTCAAGGTCGCTGAACAGCAGGATCCAACCGTCACCGCAGGTCGCGTTGATCCGCATGCCGCGAGCCTTGCCGAACAGTTGCTCGCGCAACGCCGGACGTTGCTCGGTGGCCTCCAGCACCTCCCATACCCGGCGCGTCAACTCAGGGCGGTCGGTGATGAAGTCCTGGGCGTTTTTCAGCTGGGAAATGATGTAGAAGAAATCCTCACTGTCGTCAGCGCTCTTGAGCGACTCCCAGACTGCGTGTTTGCTGGAGTCGGCCGCCACGCCAGCAAACCACTGGGCCTTCTGTGCTGCGGGCGTCAGCAGCTCCGGATGCAGCTCACCGCTCAGATCCGCTTCCTCGTGACTGGTACTGAGGAGGAAGCCATCGAGCTCGCGATCAATTTGCTCCCGGGTATAGCCCAGGCCGAACCCCGTTTCCTCGAGGAAGTCGCTCAGGCGCTCGAACACGCGTTCTTCCAGCCCGTTGTCCGTCAGGTTGGTGTTGCTCATCAGGAGGTTGTGGCGAGGTAACAGGGCATCGTCCGGGATGGTCTCGATCTGGTTATTGCTGAGGTCGAGGGTGCGCAGTCGCGGCAGTTCCAATGCCCCGGCCGGCCATTCCTCCAGGACGTTGTTGTGCAGGTCCAGGTTTGTCAGCCCGCGCAGGCCGCTGACATCCAGGCTGGCCAGGGTGTTTTCGCCAAGATCGAGCCATTCCAGCGCACTTAATGGGCCGAGCAGTGCCTGTAGCTCCACAGCGTCGCGCAAATCATTGTAGGTGGCTTCGAGATGAGTCAGCGCCGTGTATTGGTTGATCACCTCGGGCAGGTGCGCCAGGCCATTCTTGTTGAGCACAAGCCGGCGCAGGTGGGGGAAACTGCCCAGGAACCCATTGGACCCCTGCTCCGTCAGCTTCACCTCGGTGAGGTCGAGCACGCTGACGTGGCTCATTGAAGCCGGCAACGTCGGCAGGTCGCCCAGATACAACCCGGACAGGTCCAGTACCTCGCGCCCGTCCACCGGCGGCACCTCGGGCCGGGCACGCAGGTTGTGGCGCCAGCTTTCAAGGAGCCGGCCGGCGGCACGACGACGGTCGAGGGCACTGACCCAGCCGCCCCCCTCGCGATAACCCTCGGTGTCGATCCAACTGTTCAACACCCGGCTCAAGCGTTGATGCTCGGCGTGCAACTGCACCAGGCGTGTGTCGACGCCGGTGGCGCCCAGGCCGGCGGCCAGCCATTCATCAATGCGCGCCACCGCCTGGGCACTGCTCAAGGCAGGATCCAGTTGTTGCAGGCGCGCCGCCGGAGTGAGGCGTGCTTGCGCGTCGACGTTCTCGACGTGCAGGGGCAACAGCAACTGGCCGGGGTCGTCGGTGACCCTGACCGGGAAATACTCCGGATCGCCGCCGGTCCGGCCGATGCGCAGCTGTTCCTGGGGAATGCCCAGCGGCTTGTGCAGGTAGATTTCCGGCCCCACCAACGGCAGTAATTCCACATCAAGGCCCAATGGATTTTCCCGCAGGGTGCGTTGCGCAAAGGCCAGGATGTCGGCGCAGGCCCGGGCAGTCAGTCGGCAACCCCGCAGGTTGCTCTTGAGCATCAGCGTGTCGTGGCCGGTGAGCGCCTGGGCGGGCACCCGGGTGATAGCGCTGTGGCTCAGGTCCAGGCTCTCCAGGACTGGCAAGTCCAGGACACCCTCGGGCCATTCGGTGATTCCAGTGCGGCTGAGGTTCAAGTGGCGCAAGGCGTTGAGGCCACGCAGATCCAGGCTCGCGACACGGTTGTATTGCAAGTCCAGGGTTTCAAGAGCCGTCAGGCGGCTCAAGCGTTGCTGGATGGACGGGATGATGCTCAGTTGGTTGTGGGAAAGATCCAACTGGCGCAGGGCGGTGAAGTTGTCCAGGGCCGACGGCAGCTGTGCCAGGTTGCTGGCACTGAGGTTCAAGTCTTCAATGGCGTTGAATGCGCCGAGAAAGTCATTCAGCGCCTCAATCGAAACCCGGGTGCCGCTCAGGTTGACCTGTTTGACATGGGCGAACGCGGCCGCCGGCAACCCGGGCAAGTCGCCCAGCACGCCCCCCGACAGGTTCAGTGTGGCGGTCGGCAGGTTGGAGCGCGCCGACATGCCCGACGGCGCAAGCCGCGGCCCCAGGCCTTCACGCCAACTGTCCAGGAGCCGCTCGGCGGCGCGCTGGCGGTAAAAGACATCCACCTGCCGGCGGTCAACCCGCAACTCCCTGGCCGCCCACTCCTGCAGGTCCCGGCTCAGGGCGAGCTGTTCGTCGAGTACCTGGTGAGTGCGAGCCAGTATCTGTTCAGTGGTCAGACCCTGCTGCCGGAACTGAGAGACAACGTCTATGCCAAACCCCCAGTGCACATTTTTCAAGCGGTCCATCACGCCTTCACAGTAACCCTGCACCAGGGCTTGCTCATTGAGCAGGTGAGCCGGATTGCCCCGCACATGTTCATACACCGCCATGAATTCCCGGCGGTCAAACGCGGCCCACCGCAGGTTCAGGCCGCGCCACAATCGTTCATGCCCGATGAGCATCGACGGGGGTACCGAACGGATGTTTGTTCGCCACAGGTCGAGCCTCTCAAGGTGCTCAAGTGACGTCACCCCCTGTGGCCACTCCTGCACCGAGCCCTCCATGCGCAACGAGCGCAGGTGCGTGAGGGGGCTGACGTCCAGGTTTTGCGAAAGCCCCGCGACGGACAGGTTACGCAAGCGCTCCATTGCCCCCAGGCGTTGAATGAAGGGGACCGAATAGGCCACGTCCCGACCATTCAACGTCAGTTGGTTGAGATCGACGAAGCGGTTCAGCCCGTCGACCAGTCCGGTGCCCGGCGTTGCGTCAAGAAGCACCTCAAGGTGTCGCACCCGGGAAAACTGATCGGCCAGGCGCACGCCCTGATCACCCAACAAAAGCTCGGCATGTGCGCTCAGCGCCTGCACATGGGAAAAGTCTGCACTCAGGCGCGGAAGGTCCGTCACGCTGCCCAACGACAGAATGCTCTGGGGCGGCCGCTCGCGGTAAATGCCCTGGCGCCAGCAACCGATGATGTCAGCCGCTACCCGTTGTTGCTGGCTGGCCCCGCCCGCCTGCCCGGCTGCAGCGGCGGTCCACTGATCAAGCTCTGCCTGCAACAGGTCGAACTCACGCTGGCGGTTTCCCAGCAGGGTGAAAATCTGTTGGGCGCTTTCACCGGCCTGCAATCGGCTCAGGACAAAATCGCTGGCCTGCCCGGCGTTGAGGTTCGGATAGAGCGCCTGCACCCTCGCCGTCAGCGATGCATCCACGTCAAAGCCTTTGCCCCGACCGCTCAACGGGTAACCCAGGACGCCCCCCGCCCCCGTCAACACGGGTCGCGAACGCGGTGCGCGCAGGCCGAGCACATTGGACATTTGGCTACGGCGGCGGGTGGCATAACTGGCCACCGCCTGTTGCAGTTCCCGGTCCAGGGTCGCCACGGGCATGTCCAGGCCAGGTCGGGCCGCAGCGGGGATCGCATGCACGACGGACTGGAAGAAATTACGCCGCCCGGTGGTCCGGCTGTTCAGCGCGACACCGCGCTCGTCGTAGGCCTGGAAGGCTTCGCCCTGCTTGACCAGGTATCTGCGCAGCGGCGCATCTTGCGGGCCAATGCTGTTCAGTAACGGTCCTTCGACAGCCTGAAAGCGCACTTCCAGGCGCAGATTGGTGGGCCAGCCCGGCAAGTGTTGCAGGCAATGCAGGGCCAGGCGGTCAGTGTCGGCACCGGCGTCGGCCTGACGATGCAGCCCCGCCAGGGCACGGCTCAGGCGGCCTTGTTGGACTGCGCGGCGAGCGGCATTGTCCAGGCGCGCCGAGGCTCCACGCTGACTGCGCAGTTGCAAGCGCTCCTGTTCGCTGGCGGTATCAAGAATTTCCTGGATGGCTCGCCTCGACAATCCAGGGAAGCGCCGTTGCAGCACCGCCTCTTCGCCAGCCAGCGGCGCCGTATCCGCCACTGGCTGGCTGCGGAACTGCTCCAGGGTATCGGCCAGCACGGCGGGCAGCGGCCTGCCTTCGATATACGCCTTGCGCAACACGTCATCCTGGACCCCACTGATATCCCCAATAATGCCCAGTGTCGTATCAGAGAATTCTTCAGTGGCGGGCCCCAGTCGTCGCAACAGGGTCAGGCGGTCCCATTTGAAGGGCTGCTCATGCACATGCCGCCAGGCACCGGCGTTGTTGTGTTCAAGGATCGGTTGGTAAGCCTCGGGATTTTCCGGGTGTTTGATCCGCCACTTGCGGATTCGGCTGTCGAAGACCTTTTCATGCAGGTTTTCGCCGATACGCACATAAATCTTGCCGCCTGTCTCGTACTGGCCCCGGGCATTGGGCTTGACAGCCGGGGCCAGCACCACCTCGCTGCGGTACGGCGCCAGGTCCGGTTTCCACAGCCGAGCCTCACCACTGGGCAGTTTGACCGGTACCAGGCCATCCACCCAGCGGGACACCTGGATTTTCGGCGCGCGACCGGCCAGGGCCGTCGAACCGCCGAGGGCGGCCATGAAGGCCACGTTCAGCGCCACCGACTCCAGATGTCCCCAGGCGGCATCCATGTCGCCTTCCTTCCACGCCTCGATGCCATGGTAGACCTCCAGGCCCAGTTGCACAGCCGTGACCGCCAGCATCACCTCCCCCAGGCCGGGCACGACAAAGGCCGCCACGTTCAGCACATTCAAGCCAATACTCAGCCAATGTTCGTGGCGTTCCTGGGCAGCCTTGCGATCCGCCTCGGCGGTGGGTACGGCGAGCGTTCTGGCGTTATCTTTCAGGCGTTGCAGGTGGTTGTCATAGAGCGCTCCGAACAGCTCGCCGCTGATCAGGCTTTCGCGGCGCGCCAGGTTGACGTTCGGGTCGTAGACCTGCTCCATGTAGCCTCTGGAGTTCCACTCGAAGGTAAAGAGCTTGGTCTTCAGTCGTTGCAGGAAAGCCGGGGCTTCGTCTTGCGGCACCAGGCTGGCAAACAGCCGCTGATACTCCGGGGAGCGCAGGTTGATCGCCAGTTCCGCCTCGAACGCCTTTATCGACGGGTATTCCTTGAGCGGGTACAACGGCGCACCGGGGATCCACGCCACCAGCCGCTGGTCGGCCGCGGCCGGCACCAGCAATTCCCCGAGCGAGGCGCCGGGCACCAGCACAGTGCCCCAGCCCAACGGCTGCCGGGCATCTGCCATCGCGCCGACGCCCGGCCCGATCAGTACGACTTCACCCACCTTGCAGCCGAGAATCGCCAATTGGCTGCAGGCGACGGGCTTGCCATCCAACTGCGGCCGTTCGGTACCGGCCAGTAAGGCGTTGAGCATGGCATAGGCACTGTCGCTGACTTCGTTCTTCATCCGCGCCGTGTGCAGCCTGACGGCCAGCAGTTTCTTGTGCGCGTCGATCATCTGCTCGCGCACCACAGCCTTGGTGCCCGCGTCCTCGAACACCTGCTGCAAATGCGCCTGGTATTGCCGGCCCAGGTCCAGCGTGCGGCAGAGCGCGGCAAACTGGTCCGGGGTGACGGCGAGCTTTTCGCGGTAGCGATAGCGGGCCCGGCGTGAATGGTCGTTCAGAATTTCGCCGTAGTACTCGGTGAACAACGCCCCTTCGGGGGCCAGCGCGCTGGTTTGCTCAAGGGCGATATCGGCAAAGTCTTCATTGCCTTCAAAGTTGAGCAATGCTGCCTGCAACAGCGAATGCTGTTGCGGCACCTGACGGTAACGCAGGTAATGCAACTGGTGCTTGTGGACGTCCGGTACCTCACCGAACCGTTTGCGCCAGGCGTCTTCCAGCAGCGGCTGGGCGAACTCGGTGATGCCCTTGAGGCCGTCGAGAGTCTTGGCCAGCCGCTCGTGGGCGCGGCGACTGGCCAACTGGCTGTCGGCGAATGCCTGGCGCAACCCCTGGGGCGCGTTACTGAGCCAGGCAGGTGGTGCATCCTCGGGGACGCGCCCGGGCAGCAGGCCCGGCTTCAAGCGTCGGATGTCCGCAGCCGCGCTGCGGGCAATCCAGCCGGGCAAGCTGTTCTTGATCAATGCGGTGTGTAGCCCCTGCTCTGTCGGGGCGGGTAAGGTTGGCATGCGCTCGTTCCTGATGACTCTGTTAAGGAGTCCCAGTACAGCGAACGGGCCAACCGCCAGGGCGGTAGATAGCTACAGCCGGTGTTTTGCGGGAACTTGGCTATCCTCATCCATGGGTTTGATCCCTACCGCGAGGCCTTTATGGACGATTCCAACAACAAGCCACCGACTTTCTGGCAGATGCTTCACAGCGTGATGGCAGCCGCCTTCGGGGTGCAGAGCGGGAAGAATCGCGCCCGCGACTTTACCCATGGCAAGCCCAGCCACTTTGTCATCCTGGGTATTGTGTTTACCGCCGTGTTTGCCTTGACCCTGTTTGGCATCGTCAAGCTGGTGCTGCACCTGGCCGGTGTTTGAAGCCGGTCAATGCATCAGCAGTTGCAGGCTGAACGGGTAGCGATAGGTGGCTGGCTTGCCCTGGGCTGACAGTGCTCGAAAGTCGACGCCGTAGTCCTCGCGCCCCTGCATCTCTAAAAGGCGCGAGGCTTGTGGCGGATCAATCAATCGAAAGAGCCCAAGCTTGCGCTCACGCCCACCGTACTGCGCCATGCCCAGGCCGCGGGCATCGTCATGCAGCACCACCATCGCCCAGCCGCCAAGGGTGAAATGCCCGGCCACCAGCACACTCAGGCGCCCCTCAAGGCGCGCCTGCAACGCTTCGGGCGAACTGTTGACCGCGCTGAACAACACGTCCGTGCCCGGCGTGCGCCCGCTGCCTTTGAGTGCATCCATTGCCCCCAGCGCCATTTCATCGTTGGCCGCCCACACCAGCGCGGTCTGCGGGTAGCGTTTGAATAACTGCGTGGCCTGGTCGAAAGCGCGCTGGCGACTCCACTCGCCATACACCAACTGGCGCAGGCGCACCTGCGGATGATCCGCCAGGGCGCGCTGCAAGCCTCGCTCGCGCAGTTGCGCGGCGGGAGTGGTCTTGGCCCCGGAGAACGCGATCAGGTCGAGGGTCTGGCCGGGGGCGACAGGCCCATGCAGGCGCAACAACTGGGTGAGCATCAAGTAGCCCGCCTGTTCGTCGTCGGCGACCATGCTGCCGATCCAGTCAGGGTATTTGCCGGCGTCCAGCAGTTGAGTCTGGTCCGCGGTCAGCGCGTTGTTGACGATCAGCAGCTTGACCCCGCTGCCCTGGGCCAGGCGCAAGATCTGTGGGGCGATGTACTGCTCGTTGACCAGCACCAGGTAGTCCGGGCGCTCGGCGCCTTGCAGGGCTTCACGGGCCTGCACCAGCGTGGTCTCGGGGTTGCGCTCGGAATAGCGCACACGCAAATCCAGGCCGAGGTCCCTGGCGGCGGCCTGCATGAATTGCGCGTAGCTGACCCAGAAGGTCTCGGTCGAATTGCCAGGGTTGAGAAACACCACCGACGTCGCCTGGGCGATGGCCCAGAACGGCATGCTCAGCACCAGCAAGCACTTGCAGAGAACCTTCAACATCGTTGCCTGAGCCCTTCGGAATGACGGCCCATGATAATGGCATCAGGCCGGTCAATCTCGGCTAATTGCCGATTGTCGACAACAAGGCTCGATAACGCCCTTTTATTGATGGCTGACCCAGAACACGGCAGTGGAAACCACCAGGATAATCAAGAACAGAATGGCCCACGCATCGACACTGCTGTCACTTTTGCGCGCTTTGGTCGGATTGCTCATAGCATCGCCTCTTGTCGGTTTTATAGGTGATTGCACAAAGACACGAGCACAGTAAAGTTCATGATTGCCCGCATGACAAATGTGGGTATCGCGATAACCGTTCTCATTAGGCCATTTGGTTATTTGCATATACTCAAACATCACTTTTGCGCATAAACGCAAACTGGTATCGTGCGCCGGCTCCGTTGGGAGTGCGCGGCCGTGCGCGCAGATTTGCCGAGAACAGGACCTATATGTACGTATACGACGAATACGATCAGCGCATCATCGAGGACCGCGTCAAGCAGTTCCGTGATCAGACCCGACGCTATCTGGCAGGTGAACTGAGCGAAGAAGAGTTCCGCCCTCTGCGCCTGCAAAATGGCCTTTATGTTCAGCGCTTTGCGCCGATGCTGCGGGTTGCCGTGCCTTATGGCCAACTGACTTCCCGTCAGACGCGCATGATGGCCAAGATTGCCCGCGACTTCGACAAGGGCTACGCCCACATCAGTACTCGCCAGAACGTTCAGTTCAACTGGCCGGCCCTGGAAGACGTGCCGGACATCCTGGCTGAATTGGCCACCGTGCAGATGCACGCCATTCAGACCAGCGGTAACTGCCTGCGCAACGTGACCACCGACCAGTTCGCCGGCGTTGCCGCTGACGAGCTGATCGACCCCCGCCCATGGTGTGAAATCGTCCGTCAATGGACCACCTTCCACCCGGAATTCGCCTACCTGCCGCGCAAGTTCAAGATCGCCATCAATGGCTCGACCTCGGACCGCGCCGCCATCGAAGTGCACGATATCGGCCTGGAGCCGGTGCACAACGCGGCGGGCGAGTTGGGCTTCCGTGTGCTCGTCGGCGGCGGCCTCGGTCGTACGCCGGTAGTGGGTGCCTTCATCAACGAATTCCTGCCGTGGCAGGACCTGTTGAGCTACCTCGACGCGATCCTGCGGGTCTACAACCGCTACGGCCGTCGTGACAACAAGTACAAGGCCCGGATCAAGATCCTGGTAAAAGCGCTGACCCCCGAGGTGTTCGCCCAGAAAGTCGACGCCGAGATGGAACACCTGCGCGGCGGCCAGACCACCCTGACCGACGCCGAAGTGCACCGCGTTGCCAAACACTTCGTCGACCCGGACTACAAGGCCCTGAGCAATCAGGACGCCGCGTTGGCCGAGCTCGATGCGCAGCACCCGGGTTTCGCCCGCTGGCGCACCCGCAACACCCTGGCCCACAAAAAGCCGGGCTATGTGGCCGTGACCCTGTCGCTGAAACCTACCGGTGTTGCACCGGGTGACATCACCGACAAGCAACTGGACGGCGTCGCCGACCTGGCCGAGCGCTACAGCTTCGGCCAACTGCGCACCTCCCACGAGCAGAACATCATCCTCGCCGATGTTGAACAGTCTCAACTGTTCACCCTGTGGGGCGAGCTGCGCGAGCAGGGTTTTGCCACGCCGAACATCGGCCTGCTGACCGACATCATCTGCTGCCCGGGCGGCGACTTCTGCTCCCTGGCCAACGCCAAGTCGATCCCGATTGCCGAATCGATCCAGCGCCGTTTCGACGACCTGGACTACCTGTTCGACATCGGCGAGCTGGACCTGAACATCTCCGGTTGCATGAACGCCTGTGGTCACCACCACGTCGGCCACATCGGCATCCTGGGCGTGGACAAGAAAGGCGAAGAATTCTACCAAGTGTCCCTGGGTGGCAGCGCCAGCCGCGATGCGAGCCTGGGCAAGATCCTCGGTCCGTCCTTCGCCCAGGAAGCCATGCCTGACGTGATCGGCAAGCTGATCGACGTGTACGTTGAACAGCGCACCGAAGATGAGCGTTTCATCGACACTTACCAGCGCATCGGCATTGACCTGTTCAAGGAGCGCGTCTATGCAGCGAATCATTAAGAACAACGAAGTCCTCGACGAAACCTGGCACCTGCTGCCCAAGGATGCGAGCTTCGATGGCATCTCCAATTGCGACGACCTGATCGTGCCGCTGGCCCTGTGGCGCGAGCACGCTCACGCCCTCAAGGCCCGCGACGGCGGCCTGGGTGTGTGGCTGGACGCCGATGAAGAAGCCGAAGAGATCGGTGATGACGTGGAGCACTTCCAGGTCATCGCCCTGAACTTCCCGGCCTTCACCGACGGTCGCAACTACTCCAACGCCCGCCTGCTGCGTGACCGTTATGGTTACAAGGGCGAGCTGCGGGCGATTGGCGATGTGCTGCGCGACCAGTTGTTCTACCTGCGCCGCTGCGGGTTCGATGCCTTCGCCTTGCGCGCGGATAAAGACCCGTATGAAGCGCTGGAAAGCCTCAAGGATTTCTCGGTGACGTACCAGGCCGCGACGGATGAACCGTTGCCGTTGTTCCGCCGCCGGTAACCGCTGGGAGTCGTTTAAAAATGCCCCTCATTGAGGGGTATTTTTTTGCCCGGCTTTTCTATCGATTCTCAAGCGTCAGAGTGACCAGCGCATCGTCGTTGAGGTCGGCGGCAAACTTGCCCATCAGTCGCACCAGGTCGTCGATGTCCTGCTGTTCCCAGGTGGCGAAAATGGCCATCCCCATTCGCGTACGTGCCTCATCCACCCGATCCGTCATTGCCTTGCCCTGCGGGGTGATCACCGACTCGCGAACCCGGCGGTCCTTGGCACTTTCCTGGCGGTCGACCAAACCGAGGCTTTCCAGCTTCGCCACCTGGCGGCTGACCGTGGTGTAGTCGCGTCCCACGCGGTCGGCCAGCTCCACAACGCCGATCGGCCCCAGCCGCTCCACCAGCACCAGCAGCGGAAACAGTGCCCGATCAAGGGCGATACCCGCCTCCCGGACCATCACTTCGTCGCGCTGCGGCCGGTTCATGGCACCGACAATTTCAATCAGCGCCCCGTGAAGCTCGCGAATCTGAAGACCTATAGGTGTATTTTGCACGCTTTCTGTTGACACGGAATCTTCCTTGCTCAAATATATGTGCATATTACATATAAAGGCAGTCCAGATGAAAGAGCAATGCGCAGTCGACGTTCTGATTTGTGGTGCCGGTGCGGCCGGTTTGACCCTGGCGATCGACCTGGCGCGACGAGGCATTTCCTTCCGGCTGATCGAAAAATCCCCCGCGCCGTTCCACGGCTCGCGGGGCAAGGGTATTCAACCCCGCACCCTGGAAATATTCGAAGACCTCGGCATTCTCGACCGGATCACCGCTGCGGGCGACGTCTACCCGCCCGAGCGGCGATACAACGAAGATGGCAGCCACATCGACGCCGAGGTTATCGAGCTCTCGGCGCCAACGTCAGCCGAACCTTATCAGCAGCCTATGATGCTGCCGCAGTTCCTCACCGAACAGGTGATGCGCGAGCGCCTTCTGGAATTGGGGCACCGCCCGGCGTCTGGCTGCGAGTTAGTCAGCTTCGAGCAGGACAGCCACGGCGTGACCGCATATTTGGTCGGCAACGAAGGCGAACAGACACTGCGTGTACGTTGGCTCATTGGCGCAGACGGCGGCCGCAGTGTGGTACGCCGCACGCTGGACATCGGATTTCCTGGGCAGACCCTCGGGGTCCGTGCCATCGTAGCCGATGTGCTTATGACCGGCCTGTCGCGTGACTACTGGCACCGGTTCAGCACTGAGTGCATGACAATGCAGGTCGCAATCTGCCCATTGGCGGGGACCGAGCTGTTTCAGATACAGGCGCCGATTCCGCTGGACACAGAAGTTGACCTCAGCGCTGAGGGGCTCATGAACCTGGTGGCAGAGCGCACGGGTCGGCAGGACATTCATATCGACTCTGTCTCCTGGGCGTCGGCCTACACGATGAATGCGCGGCTGGCCGATCACTATCGCGTAGGACAGGTATTTCTTATCGGCGATGCCGCGCACATCCACCCACCCACCGGCGGCCAGGGCCTCAATACCAGCGTGCAAGATGCCTACAATCTGGGCTGGAAGCTGGCGGCGGTGACGGCCGATGCGCCCGAAGCGTTGCTCGACACCTATGAGGAAGAGCGACGGCCTGTGGCAGCCTCGATGCTCGGCCTGTCGACCAGGCTGCTGGACGGAATGAAAAAGGGCAACATGCGCCGCGGCCGCGAGGTGCACCAACTCGATATCGGGTATCCCCACTCCTCGCTCGCAGTGCAACCGGCAGAACGAGAAGGCCGCTTGCTCGCCGGTGACCGGGCGCCCGATGCAACCGTGCGGGACGCCAGCGGCCATTCGTCCCGGCTATTCAAGCTGTTCCAGGGCGTGCATTGGACATTGCTGGGCTATGAGGTGGAACGCGGGTCACTGAAGCCTGCCGCCGGGCTGCATATCCATCGCTTCGGGCCGGGCGGCGACCTGGTGGATGATCAGCGACAGTTCAATGACGCTTACAACCTCGCCCATGGCGAATGGGTGCTGGTGCGCCCGGATGGCTACGTCGGCGCGATCTTCACAGACGTTGAGAAACTGCACGGCTACCTCGCCCAAGTGGGGCTCAGCGCCGAGGCGTTTTAATGTCGGGCTCAGGCAGTTGGCTGCAACGCCAACTGCACCGCGCCATCAACACTCAAGCCGCTGATCAATACCTGGGGAGCACACGCCTCAGGCAGCGTCTGCAACACCTCCTGCGCCTCATGCCGTACGCGGGCCAGCACCAGGCATTTGCCCTCCCCTCGCACCTGTACGAAAAACGCCTGCAATGCCTCGATGCTGGTGCCGTCCAGGTCGGGGGATTCTTCCAGGCTGAGCACTACCGTGTGCACCGGTAACGTAGCGTGCCGCATCAGGCTCAACACCGCCCCCAACACGCGCTCGGCATTCGCGAAGAACAGCGCTTCACTGGGCCGCACGATCAGCACACCGGGGATCCGTTCGGCGCTCGGGTGATGCAGCAAGTCGACAAAATCATGCCCACCGTCAATGCGCCCCAACTCGCGCACGTCCGCCGACGACATCTGGCGCAACATCAACACCACGCTGATCCCGACCGCCACCAATAACCCATCCAGCACCCCCAGCACCAACACCGCCGCCACCGCGCAAATCACCAGCAACCGGTCGCGCCGCCAGGAGAAATAGCGGCCCAGGGGCTGCAGGCTCAAGCCACGGCCCAAGGCGTAAATGACGATGGCGGCAAGCACCGGCACCGGCGTCAATGCCACCAGCGGCAGCACCGTCAGCACGATCGCCAACACCACCAGCGCCGCCACGGCGCCCGCCAGCCGCGAGTTGGCTCCCGCCGCCTCATTGGCCGATGTCGCCGAATACCCGGCGCCGGTGGGCATGCCCTGGAACAGCCCGGACAGCAGGTTGGCGGCCCCCAGCGCCAGCAGGTCACGGTTGGATGACACGCGATCACCATGCTTGAGGGCGAAGGAGCTGATGGAGCCGTAGGACTCGGCGTAAAGAATCATCACCATGGCAAACGCCAACTCTCCCAGGCGCAGCCAGTCGGCGAACGGCAACACCGGCAAATGCGCCAGTTCCAGACGCAGGTCGATGACGCCGATCAACGCCACGCCATGGGCCTGCAGATCCAGCCACTGGCCGGCGGCAATCCCGAGGATCACCACCAGCAACCCGCCCGGCAGGCGCCGAACTCGCGCGCATAGCCAGAGCAGCAGCAACGCGACGCCCGCGACGGCAGCGGCGGCCCAGTTCCAGCGCGGCAGTTGCTCCAGGAGTTGGGGCAGGAAGCGAATCAGGTTGTTATCAGTCAGGTGCACGCCCACCACGCTGGCCAACTGCTTGAGGATGATCGTCAGCGCCAGGCCAAAGGCAAAGCCACGCAACACCGGCTTGGCGATAAACGAGGTCAGCCCGCCCAGCTTGAGCATCCCGGCCAACAGGAAAAACGCCCCCGTCACCAGTACCAGGCCCATTGCCAGGCTCAGCCTGAGTGCCGGGTCATCCCCCGCCAGCGTTGCCGTGGCCGCCGCCAGCACCGCTGCCGAGGACGATGTGGCAGAGACAATCGCGAAGCGGCTGGTGCCAAACAGGCCGTAGCACAACAATCCGGCAAACAAGGCGATCACGCCCGCCTGGGGCGGCAACGCGGCGATGCTGGAATAGGCCACGGCCTCGGGCAGCAACAGGCCGGCGATGGACAGGCCGGCCAATAAATCCTGGACGCGGCTCTGTCGGGTTTCAGTGGTCAATCGGGCCTACCCATCCTGGCAAGTAACGGGCTTCCTGGCTGCGGGCCAGGGTCATGGCCTTGCCCATCAACTTGGGGCTCAGGTCGCCGATCAGGTCGCTGCCGATGCGGCTGCGGAAAAAGTCGGCCCAGAGAAACTCGCTGAAAGGCGCGGCGTCCTTGGCATACCCGCCGGCGGTACGCAGCAGGCCCGCGAGACTGCGGTAGGGATCATCCTGCAAATCGGTAATCCTCCGGGGAATGGCGTCGTAGGAGCGGCGGATACCCCGCGCATCATAGGGATGCACCCATTGGTTGAAGGTCATGACGTTCCAGAACGTAGTACGCTCGACAAACGACAGGTCCTTGAGCACCAGCAACGACACACTCTTGACCTCTTCCTGCAACAACGCCAGGCCGAAGTGATGATGGTCGGTGATGTAGTAACGCTCGTCCGGCCCAATTACACAGGGAAACCAATGCTGGTCGAGTGCGGCGGCGCGCTCCTTGCGCTTGAGCTTTTTCCAGGCCTCGCGCTTGGTCGCGACCTCGGCGAGGCCCACCGTCAATTGAGTGGGGTGCAGCTTTTCCAGCTTGCCGGTGATCAACTGCGGGCGGGCGCGAGCCATGAACAACCTCCAGGTAAGAATTCGACGTGCCCTGTCAGACACCCGCGACAAGCTTAGCCGTGATTGATCGCCTGGCGTTGATACTTATCAGCACCTTGCGGCGTGCAGGCACAAAAAAAGGCCGACTCGCGTTATGGCAAGTCGGCCCTTTTTCACAGCGTCCCGGGGATCAGGACATCAACGAGTAGATCAGCGCGGTAATCGCCACCAGGCCCACCGCCGTCACGAACACGTTGGACGCCTGGCCACGGTACTTGGCCATCGCCGGCACCTTGCGGATCGCGTACATCGGCATCAGGAACAGGATCGACGCAATGATCGGCCCGCCCAGGGTCTCGATCATGCCGAGGATGCTAGGGTTGAGGGTCGCGACGATCCAGCACACCACCAGCATGAAGGCAGCCGTCATGCGGTCCAGGGTCTTGGCAGCCGGGCGACGGCCGCTTTTGAGCACCAGGCCCTTGAGGCCTTCACTGGCGCCGATGTAATGGCCCAGGAACGACTTGGCAATCGCCACAAACGCGATCAGCGGCGCGGCGAACTCGATGGTCGGGTTGCTGAAGTGGTTCGCCAAATAGGACAGGATCGACAGGTTCTGCGCCTTGGCTTCGGCCAGTTGCGCCGGCGACAGGGTCAGTACGCAACTGAACACGAAGAACAGCACCATCACTACCATCAGGATGTGTGCCCGGGACAGGATCTGCGAGCTGCGTTCCTCGGCGTGTTCGCCGTACTGGCGCTTCTGGTCCACCGCAAAGGCCGAGATGATCGGCGAATGGTTGAACGAGAACACCATCACCGGAATCGCCAGCCACAGGGTATGCAGCAGCGCCGACGGGGCCGGCACGGTGCTGGCGGTGCTGAGGATGCCGCCGTTCCAGTGCGGCACCAGGTACACGGCGAGGAACAGCAAGGCGACGATAAACGGATACACCATCAGGCTCATGGCCTTGACGATCACCTGCTCGCCGCAACGCACCACGGCCAGCAGGCCGAGGATCAGCACGAGTGACAGGATCGCCCGCGGTGGTGGCGCGATGTGCAGTTGATGCTCCATGAAGCTGCCGACGGTGTTGGTCAGCGCCACGCTATAGATCAGCAGGATCGGGAAGATCGCGAAGAAGTACAGCAAGGTGATCGCGGCGCCGGCCTTGAGGCCGAAATGTTCTTCGACCACGTCGGTGATGTCCGAGCCTTCACGGCCCGAGAGCACAAAGCGGGTCAGGCCACGGTGCGCGAAAAACGTCATCGGGAATGCCAGCAGCGCGAGGATCACCAACGGCCAGAAGCCGCCAAGGCCCGCGTTGATCGGCAGGAACAAGGTGCCGGCGCCGATGGCCGTACCGAACAGGCCGAGCATCCAGGTGGTGTCCTGGCGGCTCCAGCTTGTGAGGGTTGCAGGTGTCGTTGCGTAGCGTTCGTCGACGCTATTGGCCTGATCATTCATCCGTTCGGATCTCCGCATTCACTCAGTCGAGACGAGTCAGAAAAACCTGACAGGCAGCGCCACGACCGAAACAGGGGCGCGATTGTCCGGGATTCGCTTGAAGAAGCAAAGACTTAGCTGAGGAATGGTTGTGCGGTGCAGAGGATTGAAGGCGATTTTGGCAGCGTCAATTTTACATTTCATAAGAAATCTATTTTATAAATTCATCACGTCATGTATTTTTAAAGCACGCCCCTCACTGGACTACCTGCCATGCCAATCGTGCGCATCGACCTTCGGAAAAACCCCGACGTCACCTACGCCAAGCGCGTCGGCGTATTGATCTACAACGTCATGCACACGGCCATCGGCGTGCCTGAACACGACAACTTCCAGATCCTCACCGAGCACGATGAACACCACTTCATCTATGACCCGGAGTACCTGGGCATCCAGCGCACCGACAACCTGGTGATCATCCAGATCACTCTGAACGAAGGCCGCAGTACCGAGCAGAAAAAGCTGCTGTACAAAACCATTGCCGAGAGCTTGCACCGTGAACTGGCGGTGCGCCTGGAAGATGTGTTTATCAGCCTGGTGGAGGTCAAGAAGGAAAACTGGTCGTTCGGCAACGGGATCGCGCAGTACGCCAGCTAAACGTTTTATGATGCCACCCATCCCTGCCACCACCTGATCCTGAGAGCCCTCGATGCCACGCGTGTCCCGCAAACAAGCCGAACTCAACCGCGAAATCATCGTCGAGGCCGCCACGCGGCTGTTTCGTGAACGGGGCATCCATGGCATCAGCGTGTCGGACGTGATGGCCGCCGCCGGGCTGACCCATGGCGGTTTCTACGGGCACTTCGAGTCCCGCGAGGCGCTGGCCACGGAAGCCTGCAACCGGGCATTCGAGCAATCGAGCGAGCGCTGGCAGGCCAGGGTCGAGCAAAGCCCTGATCCCGAGGCTGCGCGCCTGGCGTTGATTGATCCGTATCTGTCGGCCGCCAATCGTGACAACCCCGGGGACAGTTGCCCGGTTGCGGCTTTTGCCGGGGAGATATGTCACGAAGCGGTCGACAGTCCGCTGCAGCAGAGCTTTATCCAAGGCTTTGAGGCATCCGTGGGGATCCTGAGCGCTACCCAGGCGACCGGCACACCTGAGGGTGACCGCCAGGCCGCCATTGCCCAGTACGCGATGATGGTAGGCGCAATTACCCTCGCCCGTGCGACCAAGGGAAACAGCCTGTCTGATGAATTCCTCGAAGCAGCCAGAAATCTGCTGATCCCGCAAAAAAACCTCGACTGACGCGTTGACAGGCAAACGTCAGCGCCAGCATGATCGGCCCATGAACATTTTCCAGCTGGCCCTCACCCGTACCACCACCACGACCGCTTCCGGCGGGTCGTGTGGTAGCGGTGACTGGCGCGCAAACTAAGCCACCCGGATTTACCCAAGGCCCCGCCAGCAATGGACGGGGCCTTTTTATTGCTCCGCCATCTGGCAAACACAAGGAGCAGTACCATGCCTGACAACAAGCGCCCCGCCCTGCTGATCATCGACATGCAGACCGGTCTGTACGATGGTCCGGAAAAACCCTACGAACGCCAGCGCGTACTCGACAACATCAACCAGCTGATTCAGCGCGCCCGACACGTTGGCGTGCCGGTTTTCGCTGCACGTCACACCGGCCCTGCGGGTTCGCCCATCGAGGTGGGCAGCCCGTTTTGGCAACTATGGCCAGCACTGGAGGTTGATGAAGCTCGCGACACGGTTTTCAATAAAACCCGGCCCAGCTGTTTTCTCGGCACCGAGCTGTCGCAGCAACTGGCGGCGGCACAGGTGAATGAACTGGTGATCGTCGGGATGAAAACCCAGTACTGCATCGACACGACGTGCCGAGTGGCCGTGGAGCTGGGGTTCTCGGTGCTGCTGCCGGAGGATGCCCATACTTGCATGGACACTCCGGCGTTATCGGCCGCATCGATTATCGAGCACCATAACGCAACCTTGGCCGGGGCATTTGTGCAGCGTGTGAAAGCTGACGATATCTGCTTCTAAAGCCTGGAGCTTTACCTAAGCCGAGGTTCTCAATACGTTGCGCAGTTCGCCATTGATCGCGCTCTGCGCAACAGCCAGTTGCTCCACCAGATCACCGGCTGCGTGCGCCGTTAACGCAATCACTGGGCGGTCCCAGTCGTAATTTCTTATTACATTGATGCGGAACCCACCATGGGTATCGAAGGAGGGGTACCAGCCGACATCCAATATAAGCCCACCGGCGTATTCAACCTGAAGCATGTCCTCTTTCAACAGGTGAACCTGACTCTCCATCGCCCCATCCTGCAAGATGGAGAGATCATCATGGGTGACGTTTCCGTCAATAAAGCCTAGTGAGATCAACTTGTTAACCTCCTGAATTCCTGCTCGGAAATCGGATGACCATGTATGACGCCCGCGCTTGACTCAATTCGAACCCAGTAACTGGGCTTGCCATCACTGGCACCTATGACTTGCGGATACTCCCTGAGTTTCCAGGGTTTTGCATGAGTGCTTGGCACTCCATTTTTATAGGCTTCTCGCTCAAGCTTTTCAATATTTATACCGGGCTTGTATTTGGCCGGGCCGTATCGGGTGCTGCTGACAATATCTTCCCAAGCTAGGTTTTTTGATGGGCTGTGCTTGTAGCCATAAGAGGTCCACTCGACGATTTCGGAGGTGGCAGGAACATGCATCCATGACGTCTCTGCTAAGGAAAGTCGTCGAAGTCTGCTGCAGTAAAAAGGCCTGGGACGAGCGGTCTGGAAAATCAGATTAGGCTGGTGAGAAATGAAATTTTTCTGCGGTAAAGAAACGATCGGGACTACAAATCCCGCATAATCCAAGCCTCTAATCCTTCAGGAAGAACCTTCCGATGCCCGTCACCGTTCTGGTCCTGGTTGAAACCATCAACGACTACCTGCCGATCATCGAAGGCAATGGCTTTCACGTGATTCTTGCGCCCACCCCGGCCGAACGCGCCAAGGCCATCAAGACCCACGGCGGGCAGGTCCAGGCGGTGCTGACCCGTGGCCCGCTGGGCCTGTACGCCGAGGAAATCGCCGCGCTGCCGCTGCTTGAGATCATCTGCGTGATCGGCGCCGGGTATGAACACGTGGACCTGCAAGCCGCCAGCAACCGTGGAATCGTGGTCACCAATGGCGCCGGGGTGAATGCGCCGTCGGTGGCCGACCACGCCATGGCTTTGCTGCTGTGCCTGGTGCGGGACATTCCCCGGGCGGACGCAGCAGTACGGCGCAGCGAATGGCCCAAGATAATGCGCCCTTCCCTGGCCGGCAAACAGCTGGGCATTCTCGGCCTGGGGGCCGTGGGCCTGGAAATCGCCAAGCGGGCTGCCCTGGGTTTTGGCATGGAGGTGAGTTATCACAACCGCCAGCCCCGCGAAGATGTGGACTACACCTACTGCGCCACCGCCGTGGAACTGGCGCGGGCCTCGGACTTCCTGATCCTGGCCACCCCGGGCGGCGCCAGCACGCGACATTTGATCGACCGCCAGGCCCTCGACGCACTGGGGCCCAACGGTTTCCTGGTGAACATCGGCCGTGGCAGCGTGGTGGTCACCGCCGACCTGATTACCGCCCTGGAGCAACGGCGCATCGGCGGCGCGGCACTGGACGTGTTCGACGATGAACCCAACGTGCCCGACGCGCTCAAGCGCCTCAGCAATACCGTGCTCACGCCCCACGTCGCCGGGCTGTCGCCGGAAGCCGCCCATGACACCGTGCAGCGCGTGGCGGACAACCTGCTGGAATACTTTGCCGGCCGCCCTGTGCTGACGCCCGTGGCACTGCCTCCGCGAAAATAATGGCCAATAGCCATAAATCCTTGCAAAACCTGACTACACTGCCTGAGGGGATACTCAGGATGCCGGTACTGGACCGGCGAAGGAACGCAGGATGGTTTGCCAAGGACCCGGCTCGGTCCGCCAACGCGGCGCAATAGGACTGATGGGTGCGATGACCCTGGGGATCGCACTGTTGTTCCTGTTGGTGGTGGTCGACAGCGGCCGGCTGTACCTGGAAAAGCGCAAGCTGCAACGGGTTGCCGACACCGCGGCCCTGGAAGTGGTCATCCGCGGCGGCGCCTGCGTGACGCCGAATACCAACGCCGCGCAATTCGCGATCCAAAGCGCAGCCCGCAATGATTTCCCGCTCAACGCAGACCGTACCCTGGTGACCACCTGCGGCACCCTGGTCACCGGGGCTGACTTCATGCGCGCCTTCAGCCCCAATCCCTCAAGGTCCGATGCGATCCAGGTCATCGCCACCCACCGCGTCGTCACCAGTATCGCCAACCGCCTGTTCATGCTGCTCTCCACCGGCCCTTTCGAGCCGACCATCCGGTTGCAGGCAGTGGCCGTGGCCGCCGTGCCCGCGCCACCGGTGGCCGTACTGACCATCCGCAGCACCTTGCTGACCGTGGACAGCACCAAGTCCGCCGCACTCAATGCATTGATCGGCGGACTGCTGGGGGGCAAATTGCAACTCGACGCGGTGGGCTGGAAGGGCCTGATCAATACCGATATCAACCTGCTCAGTTACCTGGACGCGCTGGCGATTCAATTGAAGGTCAGCGCCGGCAACTACGACGAGTTGCTCAAGACCGACGCCAGCGTCGGCGATCTGATCCAGGCCGCGATAGATGTACTCAAGCTGGGGGGCGATGCGGTCAAGGTGGTGATCAATAACCTGGAAGCGATCAAGCTGATTGCACCCGGCACCAAGATCCTGCACCTGGGCGACCTGCTGACCATCCAGAACGGCACCGACAAGAGCGCCCTGGACGTTAACCTGCAACTGTTCAACCTGATCCAGGGGTTTGTGCAACTGTCGAACAAGTACAACGCGGTCGCGGTGGAGTTGCCGGTGGATGTGCTGGGACTGCTGAATATCACGGTCAAGACCAAGGTCATTGAACCGGCGCAGGTTTCCGCCATAGGTAACCCCAAGCTGATCGCCACCCAACCGATCTACGTCAGGACCGCGCAAGTCAGGACGTTGATCTCGGTGAAACTGCCGGCAATCGGCGCGGTGAACGATTTACTGGGCGGGGTAACGGCGCTGGTGGGCATCTTGTTAGGCAGCTCCTTTGACCCCAAAATCGGCCAGCAAATCGATGTAGCACTGGAAGCCGCCAGCGGCAGCAGCACGGTCACCGGATATCGCTGCAACGGGCCTGCGGACAAAGCCTTGTCGGTGCTCGGTACCACCTCGGCGGTTAGGCTGATGGTGGGCCAGATCGACCCAAAAAACCTGTTTTCCTCCACAGCACCACTGAACGTTGACGAATTCCCATTACTCGACCTTGGGGTGAAGACCTGTAGCAACGGTGTCTGCGATCCCCGGCAACCGTATGGCGTGGGTGGCATCAGCCTGAAGATCGACAGCAGCGTGGCCAAGACCGTCCGGAACCACACTTACCTGTCGCCGCCCGAGTTGAAAAGCCCCCCGGATTACTTCAGTTTCAGTTCCAACAACGTGGTGGGCAGCTTGAGCAACACCCTCAATGGCATCCAGTTGATCAACCATCCACCGACACAGGGCGGACTGATTGGGCTGGTGCTGAACCTGGTGGTCGGCCTGGTCACCGGCGTACTGAATCTGCTCAGCGGCATCATCTCCGGACTGCTCAGCCCGCTCCTCGACCCGCTGGTCAATAACCTGCTCGCCGGCCTGGGCATCGACCTGGCAAAAGTCGAAATCGGTGCCAACCTGTCCTGCAACCCCGGCGGGCGCGCAGTTCTGGTGATCTGAGCACATCAAGCCCGCTGATCATCGGCCAACACGCTAACCTATTAAGCCGCCCCAACCTTGTGGCTTGGCGGCCGCGCGCATTAGATTAGCCAATAGTCCAAGGCCTTAAGAATAAGCAGAAGGGATAAGCATGGCGCTTAATGACCAATCGACCCAGATTCGCCCCGGCGAAGAACTTGATGCCAGCCTCATCGATCCCTACCTCAAGGCCCATATCCCGGGCTTGAGCGGCAGCGTCAAAATCAGCCAGTTCCCCGGGGGTGCCTCCAACCTGACGTACCTGCTGGAATACCCCGGCCAGGAATTCGTGCTGCGCCGCCCGCCCTTTGGCCACAAGGCCAAGTCCGCCCACGACATGGGCCGCGAATACCGGATTCTCAACCAGCTCAAGGACGGTTTCCCGTATTGCCCCAAGGCCTACGTGCACTGCACCGACGAGTCGGTGATCGGCGCCGAGTTCTACGTGATGGAGCGGGTCAAGGGGATCATCCTGCGCTCGGACCTGCCGCCGGAACTGGGCCTGGACGCGGCGAAAACCGAAGCCTTGTGCAAAAGCTTTATCGACAAGTTCGTCGAGCTGCACCAGGTCGACTACAGCGCCTGCGGCCTGGCCGACCTTGGCAAGCCCGAAGGTTACGTGGAGCGGCAGATTCGCGGCTGGAGCGACCGCTACGAAAAAGCCCTGACCCCCGACGCCCCCAGCTGGGAAGCGGTACGTGCCTGGCTCAACGACAAGATGCCGGCCGACCACCCCACCTCGAGCATCGTCCACAACGACTACCGCTTCGATAACGTGATCCTCGACCCGCATAACCCGATGCAGATCATCGGCGTGCTGGACTGGGAACTGACCACCCTCGGCGACCCGCTGATGGACCTGGGCAACACCCTCGCCTACTGGATCGAAGCGGCCGACCCGGCCCCGGTGCAACTGATGCGCCGCCAGCCTAGCAACGCCCCCGGCATGCTTACCCGCCGCCAGTTCGTCGACTACTACGCCGAACGCTCCGGGATCCAGATCGACAATTTCGACTTCTACTACACCTACGGCCTGTTCCGCCTGGCCGGCATCGTGCAGCAGATCTACTACCGCTTCTTCCATGGCCAGACCCAGGACAAACGCTTTGCACAGTTCATTCACATGAACAAGCTGCTTGAGCAGATGAGCCTGAATGTCATCAAACAGTCTTCCCTCTGACCCTCTTCAAGGAAAAACCATGTCCAAGACCCAACTGTTCGACCTCGACGGCAAGATCGCTTTCGTTTCCGGCGCCAGCCGCGGTATCGGTGAGGCCATCGCCAAGTTGCTGGCCCAGCAAGGCGCCCACGTGATCGTGTCGAGCCGCAAGATCGACGGCTGCCAGCACGTGGCCGACGCGATCATCGCCGACGGCGGCAAGGCCACGGCAATTGCCTGCCATATCGGCGAAATGGAACAGATCACCAACGTGTTTGCCGCGATCCGCGAACAGTTCGGCCGCCTGGACATCCTGGTCAACAACGCCGCCACCAACCCGCAGTTCTGCAACGTGCTGGACACCGACCTGGGCGCATTCCAGAAAACCGTCGACGTGAACATTCGCGGCTACTTCTTCATGTCGGTGGAAGCCGGCAAGCTGATGCGCGAGAACGGTGGCGGCAGCATCATCAACGTGGCCTCGATCAACGGGATTTCGCCGGGCGTATTCCAGGGCATCTACTCGGTGACCAAGGCCGCCGTGATCAACATGACCAAAGTCTTCGCCAAGGAATGCGCGCCGTTCGGCATTCGTTGCAACGCACTGCTGCCGGGCCTGACCGACACCAAGTTCGCCTCGGCCCTGGTGAAAAACGATTCGATCCTGAAAATGGCCCTGGCGCAGATCCCCCTCAAGCGCGTGGCCGACCCGAGCGAGATGGCCGGCGCGGTGCTGTACCTGGCCAGCGATGCGTCGAGCTACACCACCGGTGTATCGCTGAATGTGGACGGTGGTTTCCTGTCCTGATTCGGCTGGCGGGTGACTTGCGGTAATCTTGCGGGTGATTGCTTGCCTCTGGATGAAACATGGAACTGCACGTCGTTATCAAGGGCCGCAAGGACCTGGCCGAACAGCTTTACCAGCAATTGCGCACGGCCATTGAGTCGGGACAACTGGTGGCCGGGTCGCAATTGCCTCCCAGCCGCTTGCTGGCCCTGCAACTGGGCGTGTCGCGCAAGACAGTCTCAGACACCTACGCGGCGCTGACCTACGAAGGGTTGTTGGTCGGCAGGATCGGCCGTGGCACGTTCGTCAACGCCTGGGCCACGCGCCGCGAACACCTGCAAAGTGCCGCCGACCTTGCCTGCGCCGCCAACCTGGCCAAGTGGCAGGCCCTTCCCGCGCCCATGGGTCACCCCAACCGTGAAACCCGCCCGAGCCGGGACTTTATCGGCGGTGCCACCGCCCGCAGCCAGTTCCCCCAGGATGAATGGCGGCGCTGCACCCTCGATGCCTTGCGCCGTATCTCACAGGACAGCGGCTTCTACAGCCGGCCGGAAGGCTTGCCGGCCCTGCGCAGTGCAATCGCCGGGCATATCGCATTTTCCCGTGGGGTCAGGTGCAGCGAAGACGACATCGTAGTCACCAACGGCGCCCAGCAGGCGCTCGACCTGATCGCCCGCGTGGTGCTGGAACCGGGCACCGTCGTCGCCATGGAAGACCCCGGCTACACCCCGGTGCGACTGATGTTCGACGCCATGGGGGCGATCGTGGTGGGCGTGCCGGTGGACGAACACGGCCTGCGGGTCGACTTGATTCCCGACGGCGCGCGGCTGATCTACGTGACACCGTCCCATCAGTTCCCCCTGGGCATGCCCATGAGCGTGCCGCGCCGTGAGGCGTTGCTGGCACGTGCGCTGGCGTTGGGCGCCATCGTGATCGAGGATGACTACGACAGCGAATTCCGCTACGAGGGCCGCCCCACCGACTCCCTGCAAAGCATGGACACCCGCGGCGTGGTCGCCTACGTCGGGACCTTCTCGAAAACCCTGCTGCCGGAGTTGCGCCTGGGTTACACGGTGTTGCCGCCGGCGATTTTCGGCGCGGTGCTCAAGGCCAAGCAACTCACCGACCAGCACAGCTCCACCCTGCCGCAATGGGCCCTGGCCAAGTTCATCAGCGAAGGCTACCTGCTCAAGCACATTCGGCGCTGCCATGGGGTATATGCCGGGCGCCGGGAACGGATTCTGCAGCGCCTGGCGGGGGACCTCTCGCCGTGGTTCGACGTGGTGCCCACCGTGGCCGGGTTCCATCTGGCCGCACTGTGCAAGGTGCCGGTGAATATTCCGCAGCTCACCCAATTGGCACGGGAGGCTGACGTGGGGCTCTATCCGCTGAGCGTGTTTTTCCACGACACACCGGTACGCGAGGGACTGAAGATCGGGTTTGGCGCGATCGAAACCCTGGACATTGACCCGGCGCTGGACGTGGTGCGGGATATCCTGCGACAGATTGGCTGAGGGAATTTCCGCCGGATTGGCTATTGGTCAAATCCGGATCGGGGCCTAGGGTGAACGGGTCTCGACTCACTCGGAGCCTCACCATGAAAGTACTGCTCGGCACCACCCTGCTGCTGGCTTCGTTAAGCGCCTTTGCCCACGACCCGGTGTACAACCAGGAAAAGATCAACGTGTTGCAGGAACACGCCCTGGCCAACGTCCCCGGCAAGAAAACCGTGATGCTCACCGTGGACTATGCGCCGGGCCAGGCCACCGTGCCCCATAGCCACACCGGCACGGCCGTGGCCTATGTGCTGGAAGGTGCAATCACCTCGCGGGTCAACGATGAAAAGGCGATCACCTACAAGGTCGGCCAGTCGTTCTATGAACCTGCCGGCTCGCGGCACTTTGAATCCAGCAATGCCAGCCAGACCCAACCGGCGAAACTGCTGGTAGTGATGGTGATGGATGACAAGGCCGACGTGCTCACGCCGCTGCCCCACTAACCCGCGCCACCGCACCCTCCTGTGGGAGCTGGCTTGCCTGCGATGGCGGTGCATCAGACACAGTTGTGTTTGCTGATCCACCGCCATCGCCGGCAAGCCAGCTCCCACAGTTTTAACCGCGCACAGTCAGTGGCTCAGGGTCGTTTGAAGTGGTGGCGCAGATGTTCGATTCGAGGCCGGCAGATACAGCCTTCAAGGTGGTCGTTGACCATGCCCATCGCCTGCATGAACGCATACATCGTGGTCGGGCCCACATAGCTCCAGCCACGTTTCTTCAGGGCCTTGGACAAACGTGTTGACGCGACTGACGTGGGGTTGGCCGTCCAGTACGCCATGTCCACCACCGCCGGGCGCTCATCGGCGGCCGGTTCAAACGACCACAGCCACGCCGCCAGCGAACCGGTCTCATCCACCAGCTCACAGGCGCGCCGGGCGTTGTTGATGGTGGACACGATCTTGGCGCGATTGCGCACGATACCCGGGTCGGCCATCAGCCGCTCGATATCCTGCTCGGTGTACTGCGCCACCCGGCGAAAATCAAAGCCCTCGAACGCCCGCCGAAACGCCTCGCGCTTACGCAGGATGGTGATCCACGCCATGCCCGCCTGAAAACCCTCCAGGCAAATCTTCTCGTACAGCGCAATGTCATCGGCCACCGGCACGCCCCATTCGTGGTCGTGGTAATCCGGGTACTCCGGCGCCGCCGTGCGCCACGTACAGCTGGTGACGCCCGCCGCGTCCGTGATCAATCCTGGAATATCCATAACTCACCCTGTGAACCAAGCCCGGGATGATAAGCGAAAAAAATTCCGGGCCGCCAACCGCTCAAGCACGAACCTTGCGAACCAACTGGTCAGACCGGGACCTGCCATCCGCGTAATATTTACTTGCGACTTGAAAAAAACCGAGCGTAGACTGGCCCCGCACTGGACATACCGGTCAGACCACAACAATTAAGCCCTGGACCCACCAGGGCACCGAATAGAGATCCTTCCCATGCTCAGATGGTGCTCGCGTTCGATTTTCCTGCAAGTCGTGATTGGCCTGGTGATCGGCATAATCTGCGGCCTCGCCCTCCCTGAATTCTCCTCGCAACTCAAACCCCTGGGTGACGGCTTCATCAAGCTGATCAAAATGCTGATTGGCCTGATCGTCTTCTGCGTGGTGGTCAGCGGTATTTCCGGTGCCGGCGACTTGAAGAAAGTCGGGCGCATCGGCCTCAAGTCGGTGATCTACTTCGAAGCACTGACCACCGTGGCCCTGGTGATCGGCCTGATCATGGCCTTCAGCACCGGGATCGGCACCGGCGCCAATATCCACCTGGAGCAACTGTCGTCTGCCGGCCTGAATGAACTGGCAGACCGTGGCCAACACATCAAGGGTACCAGCCAGTTCCTGATGGACCTGATCCCCAACTCGGTGATCGGCGCCTTCGCGGACAACAACGTGCTGCAAGTGCTGTTGTTCTCGGTGTTGTTCGGCAGCGCACTGAACCTGGTGGGCGAAGCCGCTTCCGGCATCTCTCGGTTGATCAACGAGCTGAGCCACGTGATCTTCCGCATCATGGGCATGATCGTGCGCCTGGCGCCCATCGGCGTGTTCGGCGCCATCGCCTTCACCACCAGCACCTACGGCCTGGATTCCCTGCAACACCTGGGCAGCCTGGTGGGCCTGTTCTACCTTACGTGCTTCCTGTTCGTCGCGGTGATTCTGGGGCTGGTGATGCGCCTGTCGGGCCTGCGGATGATGCCGCTGCTCAAGTACCTGCGGGAAGAACTGTTGATCGTGATGGGCACCGCGTCCTCCGATGCCGTGTTGCCACAGATCATGCGTAAACTGGAACACCTTGGCATTGGCAGCTCCACCGTGGGCCTGGTGATTCCGACCGGGTACTCGTTCAACCTCGACGGTTTCTCCATCTACCTGACCCTGGCCATCGTGTTTATCGCCAATGCCACCGGCACACCGCTGTCGATGACCGACCTGCTGACCATCCTGCTGGTGTCGCTGATCACCTCCAAGGGCGCCCACGGGATTCCGGGTTCGGCACTGGTGATTCTGGCGGCGACACTCACCGCAATCCCGGCGATTCCGGTGGTGGGCCTGGTGCTGGTGCTGGCGGTGGACTGGTTCATGGGCATTGGCCGGGCGCTGACCAACCTGATCGGCAACTGCGTCGCCACCGTGGCCATCGCCCGCTGGGAAAAAGACATCGATATCCAGCGCGCCAACAAGGTGCTGGACGGTCAACAAGGGTATGCCTTCCAGGCCAAGAAACCGGTGCTGCCCGCCCACCAAGAGTTCTGATGAGACAGACTCACCCCCTGTGGCGAGGGAGCTTGCTCCCGCTGGGGCGCGAAGCGGCCCCAAAAAATGGGCCTGCTGCGCAGTCCAGCGGGAGCAAGCTCTCTCGCCACACCAAGCAGACAGTTCAATTTAAAGGGAGCCACACGTGATCACCTCGTCAACCGTCGTCAATTCAGTGGTAGAAAAACTGCGCGCCGCCCTGGCGAGGGGTCAGTGGCGGCGCGGCGAGATGCTGCCCGGCCAGCGTGAACTGGCCGAGCAAATGGGCATCAGCCGCCCGAGCCTGCGCGAAGCGGTGATCGTGCTGGAAACCCTCGGCCTGGTGCGCTCCATGCCCGGCAAGGGCGTGGTGGTGCTGGAAACCACCCTCAACGAATCCCAGGCCCAGGACAGCGGCGTGGCCGACGCCAGCCTCGAAGACATCCTGCAACTGCGCTACACCCTCGAGCCCTTTATCGTAGGTTTAGTGGCGCAATCCATCAGCAGCAAGGAAGTCGGGCAACTGCGCCTGACCCTGATGGACATGCGCGAAGCCCTCGACGCCGGCGACAGCGAAGCCGGGATGAACGCCTACATCGCGTTCCACGAAGAACTGTTCGCCCTGACCTCCAACCCGATCTTCCAGAACGTGGTGCAACAAACCAGCAACGCCCTCAAGCAAAGCGCCCAGGTACTGCGCAACTCCCCCGAACACCTGGCGGAACGCTTGCAGGAAAACGACGCCGTGGTGCGGGCGATCCGCAACAAGAACAGCGCCCTGGCCAGCGCCGAAATGCGCCGGCATATCCTGCAGGAAGGCTTGCGCATGGGCATTCGCTTGAACATCCCGGACGACCATCTGGGTAGCTGACTTCCAGGAGACCGCGCATGACCGCTCACGCCCTGCACACCCCTTTCCCCTTTACGCCGTTGCGCCTGGTGGGCAAGCCGAAACTCTCGGTGGACGACATCTACCCGGCACTGTTCGACGCCATTCTCGAGCAACGCATCGCCCCCGCCAGCCGTTTTACCGAGGAGAGCCTCGGGCAAAGTTTTGGCGTCAGCCGCAGCGTGATTCGCCGGGTGCTGGCGCGGCTGTCGCACCAGCAAGTGATCATCCTGCGGCCCAACCACCGCGCCCAGGTGGCGGCACCGGATGCACAACAGACCCAGCAGATTCTCGAGGCAAGGCGCCTGACGGAAATCACCGTGGTGCAGTTGGCGTGTGCCCAGGCGAAACCGGCGCAGATCCGCCAACTGCGGGAGTTGATCGCACGGGAGCGCGACTGCATCGAGCGTGACGAACGTGGCCCGGCGATTCGCCTTTCCGGGGAATTTCACCTGCAATTGGCGGCAATTGCGGGCAACGCGCCGCTGGCACAGTTTCTCAACAGCCTGGTGCCGCTGACCTCATTGGCGATTGCGCAGTTTGAGGCCAAGGCTTGCACGTATTGCGCATGGCAGGAACATAGGGCGATTGTGGATGCGGTGGAGCATGGCGATGCCGGCAAAGCCGTCAACTTGATGACCCGGCATCTGGATCATCTGGAAGCCAAGCTACTACGCAGCAATTGATCACACTGTTTTAACCTGTGGCGAGGGAGCTTGCTCCCGNNAAGCTCCCTCGCCACAAGTTGAGATAACACGCCGATAATCAAATGCAAAAAAGCCCGATATCTTTCGATACCGGGCTTTTGGTTTTACCGCTCAATCAAGCCAGTTACAGCACCGATTGACCGCTCATCGCCAGGTCCAGCAACTCACGGTTGGCCACCGCGTACATGGCGTAGTCCGTGCCGACTGCAGCACGAATCTCCACCATCATGGTGCGCCAGCGATCAGCCATGTCCTGGTGCTGCTCAAGCCACAGGGCCACGCGGGCTTCCATGTCTTCTGGCGCATCGGCCATTTGCAGTACGGAAATGGTGATCGCCCGTTGCTGCCAATCCACGTCATCGCGGAAGGCTTCGCGGGCCTGGGCCTGCCAGTTGTTGCCCACGGGCAGGCTGCTGATCTGCTGCAGGTACCACGGCAAGTCCAGGGCGCTGCCGACGGCGAAGTAAGCCTTCGCGACGTCTGCCGCACTTTGGCCTGTCACGTCGGCGGCTTCGATGATTGGCAGCAGGGTGTACAGGTGGGTAGTGCCTGCAACCATGCGCGCCAACAACTCCGGCACACCGGCTTCGACGTAAGCCTGGTAACGGTTCTGCCAACCTTCGCGGGTCGGGCCTTCCAGCAGTTCGTCGAGCTTGAGGCCCAGCGCGGCAAGGTGCGGACCGAAGTGCGCAACATCACGTCCGGCATCCTGTTCGTTGCGACGGCTGCGCAGGAACCAGCGCGTGGCACGGCGGCCCAGGCGCATCAGCTCGTCCATCAGCTCCAGTTGCACGTCGGCCGAGACCTGGTGGTCCAGGGCTTCGATCTGACGGAACCAGTGCGGGAGGTGGAAGATGTCACGCACGATCACGTAGGCGCCCGCCACGTTCGCCGGGCTCATGCCGGTGGACTCTTTGAGGCGCTGAACGAAGGTGATGCCCATGTGGTTGACCAGGTCGTTGGCGATCTGGGTGCTGACGATCTCGCGCTTCAGACGGTGGCGACGCATGGCTTCGGAGAACTTCGCCACCAGGCTCGGCGGGAAAGCGGTCTCCATGTCACGGGTCAGGTAGTCGTCATCCGGCACCAGGGATTTGAGCAACGCTTCCTTGAGGTCGATCTTGCTGTAGGAGATCAGTACCGACAGCTCCGGACGGGTCAGGCCCTTGCCCGCAGCGGCGCGCTCGTTGAGCTGCTCCTCGGTCGGCAGGTACTCGATGGCGCGGTCCAGCTTGCCACGGCCTTCCAGGTCGCTCATCAGGCGCTTGTACTCGGCCACGCGCTCGAAGGCTTTGCGGGCAGCCAGGGACAGGGCCTGGGTTTGCTTGTAGTTGTTGCCCAACACCAGGCTGCCGACTTCGTCGGTCATGCTCGCCAGCAACTGGTTGCGCTGCTTGTCGGTCATGTCACCGGCCTGCACCACTTCGTTGAGCAGGATCTTGATGTTCACTTCGTGGTCGGAGCAGTCCACACCACCGGCGTTGTCGATGAAGTCTGTGTTGGAACCGCCGCCATTGAGGCCGAATTCCACACGACCCAGCTGAGTCATGCCGAGGTTACCGCCCTCGCCCACCACCTTGCAGCGCAGCTCGTTGCCATTGACGCGCAGGGCGTCGTTGGCCTTGTCGCCCACATCGGCGTGGCTCTCGGTGCTGGCCTTGACGTAAGTACCGATACCGCCGTTCCACAACAGGTCCACCGGTGCCTTGAGCAAGGCATTCAGCAGTTCGGTCGGGGTCAGCTTGTCGGCCTGGATGTCGAAGCGTTCTTTCATCTGTGGCGAGATGGCAATGCTCTTCGCGCTGCGCGAGAAGATACCGCCGCCTTCGGACATGATGCTGGTGTCGTAGTCGGTCCAGGCCGAGCGCGGCAGGTCGAACAGGCGCTGACGTTCAGCGAAGCTGTTGGCCGGGTTCGGGTTTGGATCGATGAAGATGTGCAGGTGGTTGAAGGCGGCGACCAGTTGCAGCTTGTCGGACATCAACAGGCCGTTGCCGAACACGTCGCCAGCCATGTCGCCCACGCCCACCACGGTGATGCTGTCTTGCTGGACGTTGATGCCGCGCTCACGGAAGTGACGCTGCACCCCCACCCACGCGCCCTTGGCGGTGATGCCCATTTTCTTGTGGTCGTAACCGGCAGAACCACCGGAAGCGAACGCATCACCCAGCCAGAAGCCGTAGTCGATGGCGATGCCGTTGGCGATGTCGGAGAAGGTCGCAGTGCCCTTGTCCGCTGCTACTACCAGGTACGGGTCATCGTTGTCGTGGCGCACCACGTTCAACGGTGGCACCAGGGCGCCGTCTTTCAGGTTGTCGGTAATGTCCAACAGGCCGGAAATGAAGATGCGGTAGCAGGCGATGCCCTCGGCCGCGATCTCGTCCCGGCTGCCGCCCAACGGCAGGCGACGCGGCAGGAAACCGCCCTTGGCGCCCACCGGCACGATCACCGAGTTCTTCACTTGCTGGGCTTTTACCAGGCCCAATACTTCAGTGCGGAAGTCTTCTTCACGGTCAGACCAGCGCAGGCCGCCGCGAGCGACGTTGCCAAAGCGCAGGTGCACGCCTTCAACCCGTGGCGAGTAGACGAAGATTTCAAACTTCGGCACCGGCTTGGGCAGCTCAGGAATCGCGTGCGGGTTGAACTTGAAGCTGAAGTACGACTTGTTCTGGCCGTTGGCGTCAGCCTGGTAGAAGTTGGTCCGCAAGGTGGCCTTGATCAGGTCCAGGTAGCGACGCAGGATGCGGTCTTCGTTGAGCACCTGAACGTCGTCCAGGGCCGTGAGGATCGCTTGTTCCAGGCGTTGCTGCTTGTCTTCGAGGTCTTCGGCGGTGAGCTTGCGCGCCAGGTAGAAACGGGTCTTGAACAACCGGGTCAACTCGCGGGCGATGTCGGTGTGGTTGTTCAGGGTGCTGGCGATGTAACCCAGGTCGAAGCCCAGGCGAATCTGCTTCAGGTAACGGGCGTAGGCACGCAGCAGCGCCACGTCGCGCCATGGCAGGCCGGCCGTCAGCACCAGGCGGTTGAACGCATCGTTTTCGGCATCGCCGTGCACGATATGCACGAACGCGTCCTGCAGGGTGTCGTTCAATTGCTGGATATCGAGGTTCACGCCTTCGGCGGCGATGAACGCGAAATCGTGAATCCAGAACTCGCGGCCATTGGCATGACGCAGGCGGTACGGGAATTCACCCAGGACACGCAGGCCAAGGTTTTCCAGGATCGGTAGCACGTCGGACAGCGCCAGCGGCGTATCGGCGTGATACAGCTTGCAATGCAGCTCGCGCTGGCCGGAAACCTGGCCCAGCGGCTGGTAGAAGCTCATCACCAGCGGGTTGGCTTCGGTCAGGCTGAGCAAGTGCTGCATGTCGACCACGGCCGAATGCGCGGCGAAACGCTCACGGTAGCCGGCCGGGAAACCTTTCGGGAAATCAGCCAGCACGTTGGTGCCGTGGGCTTCGCCGAAGCTTTCCACCACCAGGCTGGAGTAGTCGTCCTGCCAGCTGCGGCAGGCCTGCACCACTTCTTTTTCCAGTTGCAGCGGGTCGATGTCCAGGCGGTTCTTCGGGTCTACCCGCAGGATCAACTGCACGCGAGCCAGTACGGACTCGGAGAAGAACGTCCAGAACTCGCAGTCCGAGGCTTTCAGGCGATCCATCAGCACTTGCTGGATCTTCTGGCGCACCTCGGTGGAATAGATGTCGCGCGGCACGTAGGCCAGGCAGTAGCAGAAACGGCCGTACGGGTCCTTGCGCAGAAACACGCGGATCTTGTTGCGTTCCTGGATCTGCACGATCGACATCACGGTGCTGAACAGCTCGTCCACCGGGGTCTGGAACAGGTCATCACGGGGCAGCACCTCGACCACCTGGGCCAGTTCCTTGCCCAAGTGCGCCTTGGCCTGGAAGCCCGAGCGACGCTCGATTTCCGTCACCTTGCGACGGATGTAAGGAATCACCCGCACGCTTTCGCCGTACACCGAGGAGGTGTAGAGGCCCATGAAGCGGCATTCCTTGATGACCTTGCCGTCGGCGTCGATCTGGCGGATCGACACGTAGTCCGGGTAGGCCGGGCGGTGCACGCGGCTTGGGTGTGCAGCTTTGGCGAACGACAGCACGGCCGGCTCACGCAGATAGTTCACCGCGTAGTCTTCGATGCGCAGCTCGTCGGCCGTCAGGCCCGGGCGCAGCAGTTTGGTCAGACCGAGGAACGAGTTGGCGTCATATTCGATATGACCGCCGTCCGCCTCGTCACGTACCACGAACTCTTCGTAGCCGAGGAAGGTGAAGTGGTTGCCCACCAGCCATTCCAGGAAGCTCTTGATCTCGGCTTTTTCTTCGCCGTCGATCACGTACGGGCTGGCGTCGATACCGGCCAGCAGCTCCTGGACCTTGGCTTTCATCGGTTCGAAATCGGCGACTGCAACGCGCACTTCGCCCAGTACCTGCTCAAGTTCCTTGCTCAGGACACTCAGCTCGGCGGCGTTGGCGCAACGGTCGATTTCCAGGTACATCAGCGATTCTTGCTGAACGTCTTCGCCCTGGGTGCCTTTGGGCAGGATTTCCAGCAGTTCGCCCTTCTTGCCACGACGCACGCTGAGTACGGTGGTTTGCAGGGTGTGGATGCTGTAGCCACGGCGGTTCAGCTCGGTACGCACCGAGTCCACCAGGAATGGCAGGTCGTGGTGCAGCACTTCGACCGCGGTGTGGGTCGATTGCCAGCCATGACGTTCGTAATCGGGGTTGTAGACCCGCACTTGCGGTTGGTTGTGATCAAAGCGCTCAAGCAGGCGCCAGGCAGACAGGGTGCAACCGGCCAGGTCGGACAAGCGACGCTGGGTCAGTTCATCCAGGGAAATGATGCCGAAGAATTGTTCAGCGAACAGCGCCACTTGTGGCAGTGCCTGTTCACTGATGTGCTGCGCCAGTGCCGCTTGCAGTTGGTGCTGGAAGTCGGCTTTGCTGGCTGCGGTGAAGAACGCCATCTGTGGTACTCCGCTTGGGCTTGTTATTGATGGAAGCGTCGCGTGTTATCCCCTTGCGGGGAGACCGTCAGCTCTGTTCGCGGTCTACAGTAACGAATTCAGAGTGACAGGTGGGTGAAGCTGGACAAGACAATGAGGTCACATTCAACTTCCATAAGATGCGCACCTTGCCAGGTGACGGTACGACGGGCAGGTCAGACTCCTGGCGAGGCACATCCGTTGCGCAGCTTAACGAGTGTAGGAAGCAAGCTGCTTGCGACGCTGCGACATATTCGGTCATCGGCACGCTGCCGGCGGGTTGCGACTTGGGCAACCGGGTGTTTTCGGAGAAATCCCGGGGCGCCGAGTACCGGAAATGACTGATATTGCCCGCCAGGTCATGCCACAAGGTCTGACACACGATGCAGCACAAAATTCGCCGCAATGGCACAATTGCCCTGCTTCGCCCTCCCCCAGACAGGATTAACCATGCCATTGCAACTCACCACCGCCCACCTGATCGTCAACCCGTGCGATGACGAAGAAGACAACATGGCCATGCTCTGCTGCCACGGCGACAAGGGCGAGATGTTCATGGTGACCCGTTATCCGGACGAGGACGAGGTGGAAGTCACCTGGGATTACGAGCCGTCGACCCTGGACGGGCTGAAGATCACCCTGAGTGCCACGACACTGTTGGTGGAGATTGGCGCGGCGGATGCCGATGCATTGGGCGGCCACGATCAATTGGCAATCACCCACGGCACCGCCGAGTCGGATCTGGCCGAAGTGGAAGAAACCCTGCAGAACATTCTCAAGGGCACCGGGACCTATATCCGGGCCTAGCTGCCAAACCCGCACAATGTGGCGAGGGAGCTTGCTCCCGCTGGGCTGCGAAGCGGCCCCAATCCAGCCAACTGCGTTCTGCCTGGAAAAACTCGGCAGCCTTGTTGGGGCTGCTGCGCAACCCAGCGGGAGCAAGCTCCCTCGCCACAAAGGCAGGCGCCTATCGGAAAAAACCTCAGACATTTCCCACATTTCCCGAAAAATACCCCCCGCGCCGTTAGTCTCCACCCCCTCCGATGCATTAAAGTAACGCCCCCAGGCCTGGCATTTTTCGCAATGCCCAGTCTCACCTCTCCAGGAACCGTCATCGATGGAACATCGTGAAGCGCTGCTTGCGCTGCGAACCTTTCTTTCAACGCAGATTCTCGGCCAGGAAAAACTCATCGAGCGCTTGCTCATTGCCCTGCTCGCCGATGGCCATATGCTGGTTGAAGGCGCTCCCGGGCTGGCCAAGACCAAGGCCATCAAGGAGCTTGCAGAAGGGATCGAAGCACAGTTCCATCGCATCCAGTTCACCCCCGACCTGCTGCCCGCCGACATCACCGGCACCGAGATCTATCGCCCGGAAACCGGCAGTTTCGTGTTCCAGCAAGGCCCGATCTTCCATAACCTGGTGCTGGCGGACGAAATCAACCGTGCCCCGGCCAAGGTGCAGTCGGCATTGCTCGAAGCCATGGCCGAGCGCCAGGTCAGCGTGGGGCGCAGCACTTACGAGTTGTCGCCATTGTTCCTGGTGATGGCCACGCAAAACCCGATCGAGCAGGAAGGCACCTACCCGCTGCCCGAAGCCCAGCTCGACCGTTTCCTGATGCACGTGAAAATCGGCTTCCCGGACGCCGCCGTCGAACGCCGCATCCTGCAGCAGGCCCGTGGCGAAGCCCTCAACGGTGAAACCAAGCCCGAGCGGCGCGTCAGCCAGCAGGCGATCTTCGCCGCGCGCAAGGAAATCCTCGGCCTGTACATGGCCGATGCGGTGGAGGAATACCTGGTGCAACTGGTCATGGCCACTCGCACCCCGGCCAAGTTCGATCCGGAAATGGCCGAATGGATTGCCTATGGCGCCAGCCCTCGTGGCTCGATTGCCCTGGACCGCTGCGCCCGGGCCCACGCCTGGCTGGCCGGCCGCGATTTCGTCAGCCCGGAAGACATCCAGGCGGTGCTGTTCGACGTGCTGCGTCATCGCATCATTCTGTCGTTCGAGGCCGAAGCGGCCGGCATCGACCAGGACCGCGTGGTGCAACGCATTCTCGACGTCGTTGCCGTCGCTTGACGCCTATGAACGCTGGCGATGGAACCCGTGTCACCCTGAGCGAATTGATCGAGATGCGTCATCGCGTGCGGGAAGTGCAGCTGTTTTCCACGCCGAGCCAGCGCAGCCCGCTGATCGGCCTGCACCACTCGAAACTGCGCGGGCGCGGGGTCGACTTCGACCAGGTGCGGGTGTATCAGGCCGGCGACGATGTGCGCACCATCGACTGGCGCGTCACTGCACGCACCCAGGAGCCCCACACCAAGCTGTTTCATGAAGAGCGCGAACGGCCGATCTTCATCATGGTGGAGCAAAGCTGCCGCTTGTTTTTCGGCTCGGGGCAGATGTTCAAGTCGGTGCTGGCGGCCCAGGCGGCGAGCCTGATCGGCTGGGCGGCGCTGGGCCATAACGACCGGGTCGGCGGGCTGGTGTTCGGTGACAGCGAGCACTACGAAATCAAACCCCGGCGCAGCAAGCAAAGCCTGCTGCAATTGCTCAACCGGTTGGTACGGGTCAACCAGAGCCTCAACACCGAACGCCGCCCCGAAGCCGACGCCCTCGGCATGGCCTTGCGCCGAGCCCGGGAAGTATTGCGCCCGGGCAGCCTGGTGATTGTGATCTGTGACGAGCGCGCCCTGACCGAAGGCGCCGAGCAACAGCTGAGCCTGTTGTCGCGGCATTGCGACCTGCTGCTGTTGCCGGTTTCCGACCCGCTGGACCACGCCCTGCCCGCCGCCGGCCTGCTGCGCTTCGCCGAGCGCGGCGCACAGCTGGAGCTGGACACCCTGAATTTTGATCTGCGCCAGGCCTACAAGGCCCAGGCCGAAGCCCGCAGCGCACGCTGGGAACTGCTCGCGCAAAAGCTGCGGGTGCTGTTGATGCCCTTGAGTACCCAGGGTGAAATGGTCGAGCAACTGCGCGAATACCTGAACCCGCAACGCCCGGTTAAAAAGCAATGAGCAGCCTCGACCAACTGCAACCCCTGATTGCCCCGCCAGTGATCGGCTTCTGGCCGCCGGCGCCGGGTTGGTGGCTGTTGCTGCTGATCATCCCGTTGGCGGGCTGGGGCCTGTGGTGGCTGCGCCGTTTCCTGCCAGCCAAGCGCCCATTGGCCCGTGCCGAACAACCCCTGGACCCGCTGCGCATCGCCGCCCTCGCCGAACTGGCGCTGATGCCCAAACCCTACGACGGCGCACCGGCCGGTGCCTGGCTGCAACAGCTCAACGGCCTGCTCAAGCGCCTGTGCCGCAACGACTACCCCTACAGCCAGAGCCACACCCTCAACGGCCGCAAGTGGCTGGCGTTCCTCGACAACCGTTGCCCCGCTGCCGGCCTGACCCGCTGGATGGTGCTGGTGGAAGGCGCCTACAAGCCCGAATGCAAACTCGACGACAAGGCCATCGCCGGTCTGACCCAGGCCGTCGATACCTGGATTCGCAAACATGTTTGAGTTCGCCTGGCCGTGGATCTTTGCCCTGTTGCCATTGCCCTGGTTGCTGCGCCTCATCCTGCCGGTGGCCGACAGCGGCGAACCGGCGCTGAAAGTCAGCTTCCTCAGCGACCTCGAAGGCCTGGCCCGCCGCCGCGCGCGGGTCAACCTGCCGGGATGGCGCCAGCAAGCACCGTTTGTGTTCCTGTGGCTGCTGCTGTTGACCGCCGCCGCCCGCCCGGAATGGTTGGGCGAACCCTTGCCGATTGCAGCCAGCGGCCGCGACTTGCTGGTGGCGGTGGACGTTTCCGGCTCGATGGACTTCCCCGACATGCAATGGCAAGACGAAGACGTCAGCCGCCTGAGCCTGGTCAAGCACCTGCTGGGAGATTTCCTGGAGGGCCGCGAAGGTGATCGCGTGGGATTGATCCTGTTCGGCAGCCAGGCCTATCTGCAAGCGCCGCTGACCTTTGACCGGCGCACCGTGCGCACCTGGCTGGATGAGGCACGGATTGGCATCGCCGGTAAAAACACCGCGATTGGCGACGCCATCGGCCTGGCCCTCAAG
>NZ_JACAOM010000151.1:0-575 GCF_013386245.1 Pseudomonas sp. 21615526
GTCTTGGATAACAAGGAGTTGTTGGAGGGTTTGCGGGGCGGGTGGTGTTTTTCTAACAGGCGGGAGGGCAGGGTGTTGGTTTTTGTGCAGGGGATTTTTTCGCGAAGCTGCTAGCGTACGCTGGGCCGGGGGAGCGCCTCCTTGGCACACCCCTTGCTCTCCCCACGCCATACCTAAACCCAAGGAAGCTTTTCTGTATGCCTAGACCTGGCCCGCGCAACGCTCTCACTGATATTCCCGGCCTGGAGGTTGGCCACGCCACAGACCTGTACGCCGACACCGGCGTCACGGTGATCCGCCCGGATGGTTTCTGGACTGCCAGTATCGACATTCGCGGTGGAGGCCCAGGTGGTCGCGAAACCGCGGCGCTGGAGCCGGAGAACATGGTGGGCCAGCTGCACGCGCTGGTGTTTGCCGGTGGCTCGGTGTTTGGCCTGGCGGCGGCGGATGCGGTGGCGGCGAAGTTGTCCCAGGACCAGGTGGGGTTGCATTTGAAGCCGGGTGCGCCGGCGATTCCTATCGTGCCGGCGGCGGTGTTGCATGATTTGGCCAATGGCGGGGACAAGGATTGGGGC
>NZ_JACAOM010000152.1:0-417 GCF_013386245.1 Pseudomonas sp. 21615526
GGCCGGCGCGTTCCTCAAGCTGGACCGTTCGCAGCTACCCAACTTCAAGAACCTCGACCCCAAGCTGCTCAAGCTGCTGGAGAAAAACGACCCGGGCAACGAGCATTCGGTGCCGTACCTGTGGGGCACCAACGGCATCGGCTATAACGTGGACAAGGTCAAGCAGGTGTTGGGCATCGACCATATCGATTCGTGGGCCGTGCTGTTTGAACCGGAGAACATCAAGAAGCTCCACGAGTGCGGCGTAGCGTTCCTCGACTCGGCGGATGAACTGTTCCCGGCGATCCTCAACTACATGGGCAAGGACCCGCGCAGCGAGAATCCCGAAGACTACAAACAGGCCGAGGCCAAGCTGCTGACCCTGCGGCCGTACATCACTTATTTCCATTCCTCCAAGTACATCTCGGACCTGGCCAA
>NZ_JACAOM010000152.1:442-899 GCF_013386245.1 Pseudomonas sp. 21615526
AGCCGCCCACGCCTTCATCAACTACTTGCTGGACCCTGAAGTGATCGCCAAGGTCAGCGCCAGCGTCGGCTACGCCAACCCGAACCCGGCGGCCAAGGCCTTCATGGCCCCCGAGCTGGTGAACAACCCCGAGATCTACCCGTCCCAGGAAGTGCTCGACAAACTCTACATTTCCACCACCCCGACGCCCGCCGTCATGCGCTTGATGACGCGGTCTTGGAGCAAAGTGAAGACCAACAAATGAACCGTTCCTCCTCCGACCACGCTCGTTCCTATTACCTGGCTTCGGCCAACGCCATGCCCCGGCGCCCAGCGCTGGGGGCTGACCTGACCGCCGATGTGTGTGTGATCGGCGGTGGGTTCACCGGGGTCAACACCGCCATCGAACTGGCCCAGCGCGGGCTGTCGGTGATCCTGCTGGAGGCCCGGCGGATTGGCTGGGGCGCCAGCGGGCGCA
>NZ_JACAOM010000152.1:979-1896 GCF_013386245.1 Pseudomonas sp. 21615526
GTTGGCGAATACGCCGGCGCAGTTTGCGGCGTTTCAGGGGGAGCTGGAGAGCCTGGCTGCCTTGGGGTATGCGCCTGAAACGCGGTTGGTGGCATCGCAGGATATGGCGCAGGTGGTTGGCTCAGGCTTGTATGCCGGTGGCCTGGTGGACATGGGCTCCGGGCATCTGCACCCGTTGAACCTGGTGCTGGGGGAGGCTGGAGTGGCCGAATCCCTTGGGGTGCGGATCTTTGAAGACAGCCCGGTGCTGGAGTTGATCCATGGCGACACGGTGCAGGTGCGTTGCGCGTCCGGCACCGTGCGCGCCGGTAACCTGGTGCTGGCGTGCAATGCGCATCTGGAGGAACTGGAGCCGAAGTTGAGCGGCAAGGTGCTGCCAGCGGGGAGCTACATCATTGCGACCGAGCCGCTGTCGGTTGGGGTGGCTGATCAGTTGATTCCGCAGAACCTGGCGTTGTGTGATCAGAAAGTGGGGTTGGATTATTACCGCCTTTCGGCGGATCGGCGGTTGTTGTTTGGGGGGGCTTGTCATTATTCGGGGCGTGATCCGGTGGATATCGCGGGGTATATGCGGCCGAAGATGCTCAAGGTTTTTCCGCAGTTGGCGAATACCGCGATTGAGTTTCAGTGGGGGGGGAAGATCGGCATCACCGCCAATCGCTTTCCCCAGGTGGGGCGCCTGAAGCAGCATCCGAATGTGTTCTATGCCCAGGGGTATTCGGGGCATGGCCTAAACGTGACGCATTGGTGTGCGCGGTTATTGGCCGAGGGGATTCAGGCTGGGCAGAGTCGGGGGTTGGATGTTTTCAGCCAGGTGCCGCATATGACGTTTCCCGGGGGGAAGGTGTTGCGTTCGCCGCTGCTGGCGTTGGGGATGTTGTGGTATCGGGTGCGGGAGATGGTGGGGTGATTGATTG
>NZ_JACAOM010000153.1:0-15384 GCF_013386245.1 Pseudomonas sp. 21615526
CCCCCATCTCATGCTAAACCCCTGGCCCGCCAGCAAAACACCGCACTGACCGCAATCGCCGCCCCCGCCACGCCAAACACCCAAGGCGCCGACGCCACCGGCAACAACAACCCCGCCAGCAAAGGCCCAAGCCCCGCCCCCACATCACGCCACACCGCATTCGACGCCAACGCCGAAACCCGCATCGCCCCCGGATTACGCTCCGCCACCAGCGTCGTCACCAACGGCAACTGCAACGCCCGCAGCACCAACACCGCCGCCGCCCCCACAATCACCCAATGACTACCAAACGCCCCCAACGCCAACGCACTGAGAAACGAAAACAGCAGCAACATCGAAGTAGCACCAAACTGCTGCGCAGCACGCCCCCCCAGCGGACTCAGAAGCAACTCCGAAACATATCGCAGCGCCATCAACCCACCGGCAATCAATACCGCATTGCCCCCCAGCAGCTTCTGCGCCTGAATCGACAGGCCAAAGATAAACAGCCCATCCAGCGCCACCCCTTCGATAAACGACCAGGTCGCCACACTGTCAGGCAACTTGAACCGCCGCCCCGGCGTGCCATGCAAATTGTGACCCGCAGTCGGCAACCCCCGCGCCATCCACAACCCCACCAGGCAACACACCGCCAGAATCCAGAAGATCGGCCGCGGCCCCACCTGCAACGTCAGCCACCCACCCAACGGCAAGGCCAGCATCGGCCCCAGGGCAATCAACGCCCGCGACCGCCCCGCCCGCCGCGCCGCACCCAGCGGTTCAGAGGTAGCCAATACTTGAGTGGAAAGGTTCAACGCCGCAAAACACAGGCCCCAGACCAACCGAAGCCCGAGCAAGGCCGCAAACCCGGACAGCATCGAGTTGCCAAGAGCACACACCGCCGCCGCGCCGGCGGCAATGGAGCACGTCAGCCGATCACCGTTGCGGGCGTAGAAATTCAGAACATGCCTGTAGCCGAAGATCCGCACCAGGCGGTTGGCCGCCAGCAGCACCCCGGCCTGGGCCAGGGTGATACCGAACGCCTGGGACTCCATCGGCAGCACCAGGTACAGCAACACGTCACTGGGCAGGCACAGGCCAAGGGTCAGCGCGGCACGGCGGGAGTGGGAATCAGCACTGCGTTGGGCCAGATCAGACATAAAAGCTGAAACATTCAGAATTATTTAGACGGCCACGGTAGCCGTCTACCTCAGAGTTTTACAAGGCCCAAATGATTAAACCTTGGCGCCGTCCTGCATCAGGCGCAACCCGCTGGCCACCGCGCCCACCAGGGCAAACCCGCAGCCCAGCCACAACGCGTACTGCGGGCCGCTGCTCAGGGACAGGTGGAAACACAACGCCACCAACGAAGCGCCGAGTGTCTGCCCCATCAACCGCGACGTGGCAACGATCCCGCTGGCTCCCCCGCTGCGGGCAATCGGTGCGCTGGTCATGATCGCCTTGAGGTTGGGCGACTGGAAAAAACCGAACCCGGCGCCACACAGGGCCATGCGCCAACCGATATCGAAGGTCGAGGCGTCGTTGCCCAGGGTCGCCAGCGAGGCCATGCCCGCGCTCAACATCACCAGGCCGATGCCGCACAACAATGCCAGGGAGATACGGTCCGCCAGGCGCCCGGCAATCAGCGCCATCACCGCGACCACCGCCGGCCACGGCGTCATCAGGAAACCGGTGGCCACCTGGCTGTGCCCCAACACGGTTTGCAACAGGAACGGCAGCGACACAAACGCCAGCCCCTGGGCGCTGAACGCGCAAATCGCGGTGAGGGCCGACAAGGTGAACAGCGGGCGCTTGAACAGATCCACCGCGAGCATCGGCGCCGGGTGCCCGGCCTGACGGCGGATCAGCAACAGCCCGCACAGCAGCGCCACGGCGATCAGCCCCAGCGTCAACACCGCCTGCGCACCGTGCACCGCCGAGCCCAGGCCCAGCACCAGCAGGGCAAACAACCCGGCGCAGAGAATTGCCGCCAGCCGGTCGAAGGCATGCCCGGTGATCGGGATCACCGGAATCGCCCGCACCCCGAGCCACAGGGCCAGTGCCCCCAGGGGCAGGTTGATCAGGTACAACCAGTGCCAGGTAGCCACCGATAGAATCGCCGACGCCGCCGTCGGCCCCAGGGTAAAGGCCAGCCCCACCACCAATGAGTTATACCCCAGCCCCCGGCCGAGGATTTTTGCCGGGTAGATGTGCCGCAGCAGCGCAATGTTCACGCTCATGATTGCCGCAGCGCCCAGGCCCTGCACCACCCGGGCGGCAGTCAGCGTCGGCAGTGACCAGGCCAGCCCGCAACACAGCGACGCCACCACAAACACCAGCAAGCCGCCGAGGAACACCCGGCGGTGGCCGACCACATCACTCAGGGACGCAAAGGGCAGTACCGCAGCGATGGTCGCCAACTGGTAGGCATTGACCACCCAGATCACCGAAGCGGAGTCGGTGCCAATCCCTTCGGCCAGGGTCGGCAACGCGGTGTTGACGATGGCCGTGTCGAGGGTCGCCAGGCCGATCCCCAGGGAAATGGCGACAACCGCCGCTAGACGCTTATCACTGGGCAACCCATCAGCTACTGAAGACATGGACAATCCGCACACGTGGCAAAGGCGTCTAGATTACGGGCAGCGGCCTTTTTTTTCAGCGGGCAAATGCGCGGCTGTCCAAATATTCATGTTCAGGTGCGCCATTTGCCCATCTGCGCCATCTGCACCAGCACCTCGGCCAGGGCGGGCTGCGGCGCGCTGTTGACGGTGACCAATGCCACGCAACGGCTTGGCCGCAAGGTCGCCGCGGCGGTGGCAGCGCGGCCGCCGAGATCGAACCCGCCGAGCACCGCCTCGGGGATGTGCAAGGCGTTCATCAAGTCCAGCACGTCCTGGCCGAGCACCACTTCCTGAGTGCTGGCGGGTGCCGCCTTGTCCAGCGGCGTGGTAGTGCCATGGCCACGCAGGTACGGGGCAACTACCCGAAAGCCCTGGGACGCCAGGTAGGGTACGACGTCGGCGAAGCGCTCCAGGTCGCCGTCCGCGCCATGCAGCAAAATGATCGGCCTGCCCTCTTCCGGGCCGGCCTCGTAGTAGCCGATATCCAGCAGGTCGGTGCTGGCCTGGCGGATCGTCCAACGGGCGGGCACCGCCATGACCGGCAGTGACAACGCCACTGAAGCAATGGCGGTGGAAATCAGAAAGCGCCGGCGATTGAAAAAGGACATGGTGTTAGAGCTCCGAAAAATGCGACACAGAAAAGTCTTCAACGACCCCCACAATCAACTCGCTGCCGATCCAGCCGGCCAACAGCTCACCGGCTTTCGCGACGCCCTGCTCTTCCCCCAGGCGCGCTACCAGAAACTCGCACAACCCGGCAAAACTGCCGTCGCCTTGCAGGTGCACCAAGGCCTGGAACTCCAGCGCATCGACCTGGCGCAAGCGCGAAGTGAACTGCCGACGCCACACCAGCAGCCCACCGGCCTCGGCCAGCATCAGCGCCTCGGGCGCCGGGGTTTGCTGCCACAATGCCGACCAGATCGCCTCGGCGTTGGTGGTCAGCCCATGGCAGCGCAGCGACGGCGTGAGTTGCAGGCGTGCCGTGTCCCAATCCACCGACGCCAGCACGTCCATGGGCAACGGGCTGGCATCGGCGGCGACAAACGCTTCATTGAGCGACGACTCGATCCAGGCCAGTTCATGCACGTCGGGATTGTTGGGGAACAGTTCGCCCAGGGTCAGGTGAAAACCCTCGGGATAGACGTCCAGGGTCCAGGCATGGGGCGGATGCCGGTCGATATGGCTGACGCACGCGGCCAGGAACGCCTCGTCCCCGACCCAGCGCCGCAGGTTGGGAAACGCCTGTTCCAGGCAACCCACCAATTGCGCGCGGTAGTTGTTCTGATACACCGCCAGTCCCGCGGCCTTGTTACCCAACATCTCGGCCGACTGCTCCGAGGCACTCACCAGCCAGGTATGAAAAGCCTGCTGCCATTGCGCGAGATTCATGAGCGCACCTGCGCACGCTTGTAGGCCTCGGAGGCACCGAGCATGCGGGCGATCGACAGCTCCTCCAGCAGCTCTGCCAGGGGCGGGATCTCGTCATCGCGCTCGATCATCGTGGCGACCGGGCCGAGCAACGCAACGGCCTTGGCATACAAGTCCCAGACGTCATCACACACCGGGCTGTCGTGGCTGTCGATCAGCAAATCGCGGCCCTGGCTATGGCCGGCCAGGTGAATTTGCCGGACCCGCTCGGCCGGAATCCCGTCGAGAAACGCGAGAGCGTCAAAGCCATGGTTGCTGGCGCTGACAAACACATTATTGACGTCCAGCAACAGCTCGCAGCCGGTGCGCCGGGACATGGCGGCGATGAATTCCCACTCGCTCATGGACGCGCCATCAAAGGCCAGGTAGCTGGACGGGTTTTCAAACAGCATCGTGCGGCCCAACACTTCTTGAGCCAGGTCGATATTGGCGCAGACCCGGTCCAGTGCCTCATGGGTGTAAGGCACCGGCAGCAGATCATGGGAGTTGAAGGCCCCACTGCGGGACCAGCTCAAGTGGTCGGACACAAACAGCGGTTCGATCTCGTCCACCAGCGACTTGAGGCGTTTCAGGTAATCGCGATCGAGGCCCTCGGCCGTGCCGATCGACATCGACACCCCGTGCAGCGCCACCGGATACCGCTCGCGAATCTGGCGCAGGATGTGCCGGGGCTGGCCGCCCGCGACCATGAAATTCTCGGAGATCACTTCAACGAAATCCACCGCCACCGGGTTCTCCAGGAACTCGCTGTAGTGTTCCTTGCGCAGCCCCAGGCCATAGCCTGGAAAACGCGGGTTGGGTGTCGGCATCATGTGGTCTCCGTTGCATAAATAGGCGGCGGGCCCAACCTGGGCCCGCCGGGGTGTTACTTCGGTTCGGTAGTGGTGCCGCCCAGCTTCAGGCACTCGGACGGGGTCTTGACGACAACGCCCTGGCCCTTGCAGCTGTTGAGGCCCTTGCAATCGTTCTTGGCCGTGGCGCACAGGCTTTCGCCCTTGCAGTTGTTCACGCCGTAGCAGCGACCCGGCTGTTCCGGCTGGTCGGCGGCGCTGGCGGCCGCCGCGAAGGAAGCGGACGCCATGGCGATCAGGGCGGCAGCAGTGGCAAGGCTCAAGCGGGATTTGATGGATGTGCTCATGGGTATTACTCCTCGGGGGTGGGGTTTATTTGATGACGGATGCCGCGTCTTCGATGACCTTCGCCACAGCCTCGGGCTGGGAGATGTACACCGAGTGGCTGGCCTTGATTTCAGTGACTTTCGAGCCGGCGCGCTTGTACATCCAGCGCTGCAGATCGGGGCTCAGGGCACGGTCTTCGGTGGACACCACGGCGTAGGTCGGCTTCTTGTGCCAGGCCGCGGCCCACACGGTGCCGCCGAACAGCGCGGTGGTGGCCGGCACCTGGGAGGCGGCCATGAAGTCGGTGCGGTTGGTGGTCAGGTCGGCAGCAAAGTCGGCATTGAACTTGGTGCGATCAAAGAACAGATGCCCGTCGCGAGTCTGCATCACGTCATTGCTCGGCGCCGGCATCGACGACAGCAGCTGGCTCATGTTCTCGCCGACTTCCGGTTGCAGGGCCGAGACATAGACCATCGACTTGACCTTGTCGCGGTCACCGGCAATCGAGATCACCCCGCCGCCGGAGCTGTGACCCACCAGCACCACCGGGCCGACCTGCTGCTCCAGCACTTCGCGGGCCTCGGCCACGTCGGCGGCGAGGCTTTCATGGCCCTGATGCACCACGGTGACCTTGTAGCCCTTGTGAATCAGGATGTCGTGCACCACTCGCCAGCCGGAGCCGTCGACAAAGGAACCGGGCACGATCACCACGCTTTTACCGGTGCCCGGCTGGGGCTTGGCTGCATCGGCGGCCGAGGCCACCAACGGTGTAGCGAGTGCCATGGCGATCGCCAGGGAAGAAAGAATACGCATGCGACTCTCCACAGGCCTTGGGGCCTGATCATTGTTGTGAAAGGGTTAACGGCGTTGGCCGGACAGCACGCGGTCCAGTGACCAGGCCCCGCCGCCATACGCCAGCAGCGGCAGCAACAAGCCCGCCCAGGTCAGGTGGGTCGGCCAGGCGTCGGGGTACACGAACACCTCGATCACCAGGGTCATGCCCAACAGCGCGGCAGCCGCCGGGCGGGTCAGCAGGCCCAGCACCAGCAACAGCGGGAACAGATGCTCGGCGTAGGTCGCCAGGTGCGCTGCCCAGTCCGGCGGCACCAGCGGCAAGGCGTATTCCGAGCGAAACAAGGTGTAGGTCGACGGCTTGAGCTGCAGGAAACCGGTCACCTTGGTGCGGCCCGAGAGGAAAAACACCGAAGCGATCCCGAGGCGGGCCACCAGCAACAGCAGCGCCTCAGGCAGCACACGCTTGAGCACCGCAGGGGCCAGGGCAATCATGGTTGTTCCGTCAGGCTGCCGAAGCCTTTGGGGGTTTTGATCTGGGTGCAGGTGCCTTTGTCCACCAGCACCCAGGCGTTGCCCTGGTAATCCGCCTTGGCGGTGCCGGCGCAGGAAGTCCCGGCACCGGCGGCGCAATCGTTGGCACCGGCGAGGGACACGCCGAAGCATTTTTCCTGAGGCTTGGCATCCTCGGCATGGGCGGTGGCGGCGAAGGCACCGAGGGACAGTGCGAGGGTGGCGGCAAGGGCTGCGTAATGGCGCTTCATTGTTGAATCTCCTGGCTTGACTGAATGTGGCCAGGGCGCTTGTGCGGTGGGTGACCGCCTGCGCCATCTGGTAGACAGATTTAAAGCCAGGCGTGTATCCCGTCTGTGTCGCGTTTCCTCCTTCTATTCATGCCGGTGTATCAGGTGGGTGCTGATACACAGTCTGATACACAGCCAAAAAAACCACGCCAAACCACCGCCGTTTTATTCGGCATCCCGAACGACACAATTAGAAATATTCGCCTTTCCGAACACCCACCTTCCCCCACTTTCGACGACCTCAAAAATCCCCATAAATTTCATACGGTTGTTGTCATCTTTGTTACATGCCAACTGGCATACATTCTGCTACATCAGGTTTTCTAGTAATAAAATGTTTCTAAATTGAAACAGTCTCATCGCCTGAAACCCAACGGCCCCGCGCCCTATAACAACGTCCATGCCCCAAAGGAGGGCGACAACTCTCACCTTTTTGATCGACTTCAACTCTCCAAGCCTGCTGCCGCACGTAAGCACCCAAAAGGGCGAATGGCCTGATCGCCAATAACAAGCCCGACTACAAAAAAGGACAAATTGATGAGTTCGAGCAAATACCCCGCAGCGTCCTTCACGGACCTCGTCCCCCAGGCCCCGGACCACACCGAGAATGCAATCGGTTTTGGCCCCTTTCTCTTGTTGGCGCGCCAGCATGTATTGCTGCGCAACGGCGAGCCGGTGACCCTCGGCAGCCGCGCCTTGTACTTGCTGATCGCCCTCGCCAGCCGGGCTGGCGAGTTGCTGGAAAAGTCCGAGCTGATCTCTTTCGCCTGGCCCAAAGTGGTGGTGGAGGAATGCAACCTGCGCGCGCAGATCGTTGCGCTGCGCCGGGCGCTGGGGGATGACGGCAACTTCAGCTACATCGTCACCGTGCCAGGCCGGGGTTATCGGTTTGTCGCGCCGGTGACGATGCAGGCAGTGAGTGAAGGCGCCATCGCCCAGGCGCTGGTGCCCGCCCCGACGGTGGACGTGCCCAACCTGCAACCGCCGCCCAGCACAGTGATTGGTCGCGAACAGCTGATCCTGAGCCTGGCCGACCAGGTACTGAGCCAGCGTTTCGTGACCATCACCGGCCCCGGCGGCATCGGCAAGACCACCGTGGCCCTGGCCGTGGCGCAGTTGCTGCAGGGCCGCTTTCACCAGGGCATGTGCTTCGTCGACCTGGCCCCCGCCACCAGCGGCCAATGGGTGGCCGGCATGCTCGCCAACGCCCTGGGCATTCAAAGCGTGAGTGACGAGCCCTTGCAAAGCGTGGCCTCGATGCTCGCCAACAGCCCGTTGCTGCTGGTGCTCGACAACTGCGAGCACGTGCTGCAAGCCACCGCCGACGTCGTCGAAGTGCTGCTGCGCTGCGCGCCCCAGTGCTGCGTGCTGACCACCAGCCGCGAACCGCTGCGGGCCGAAGGCGAACGGGTGCACGACCTCGCACCGCTGCTGGTGCCGGACGAAGACGTGAACTTGAGTGCCGAGCAAGCCATGACCTGGTCGGGCATCGCCCTGTTCATCGAACGGGTCAAGGCCCTCGACCCCGGCTTCGTGTTCAAGGACACCGACGTCGCCGCCGCCAGCGCCATCTGCCGCAAGCTCGACAGCAACGCCCTGGCCATCGAAATCGCCGCAGCGCGAGTCCGCACCTTTGGCATCCAGGACCTGGTGGGGTTGCTCGACGGCAGCTTCCGCCTGCAAATGACCGGCCGGCGCACCGCCCTCGCCCGCCACCGTTCACTGAGCGCGACCCTGGACTGGACCTACTCGATGCTCACCGGCGACGAACAGGCCATGTTGCGCCAACTGGCGGTGTTCACCGGTTCTTTTACCCTGGACGCGGTCAAGGCCATGACCGCCAGCAGCACCCTCGATGCACGCAATGCCCTGCCCTTGCTGGAAAGCCTGATGGACAAGTCGCTGCTGATCGCCGGTGAATCGCAGTTGCTCAAGCGCTACCGCCTGCTGGAAACCACCCGCGCCTACGCCCTGGAGAAACTCAACGAACACGGCGAAGCCGATGCCACCCGCCAGCGTCATGCACTGTATGCGCTGGGCGTATTGCAGGAAGCCGGGCAGACCCTCGACGGGCTTTCTCCCGAGACCTGGATCGGCCTCTACGGCCCGGAAATCAACACCATCCGCACCGCGCTGGAGTGGGCCTTTTCAGCCTCGGGCGACCTGCCCACCGGCATCGAACTGACCCTGGGCGGTGTGCCGCTGTGGCTGCGCCTGTCGCTGGTCAGCGAGTGCCGCACCTGGGTCGACAAAGGCCTGGCCAGCGCCGCCACCACCCCGCTGCCGCTGCGCCAGCGCATGCTGTTGCAAACCGCCCTGGCCAGCGTGCTGATGCTCACCTATGGCACCGGCGGGCCAATGCGCGAAGCCTGGCGCCAGGTGCGTGAAGACGCCCGCGACCTGGGCGATGCCGAGCACAAGCTGCGGGCGCTGTGGGGCCTGTGGAGTGACCGCTGCGGCTGCAACCAGTACGCCGAAGCGCTGGAATTGGCCGAGCGCTACATCAGCCTGAGCCACAGCGGCAACCAGCAACTGCTGGGTAAACGCATGCGCGCGCTGGCGTTGTTTCACATGGGCGACCTGGCCGGCGCCCGACAGAATATCGACGAGGCGCTGGGGTCACCGTCAGCGCCGCGCTCGCATATTATCGACGTGCATTTTGACCAGCGCATCGCCGCCCGCTGCCTCAAGGCACAGGTGCAGTTGCTGGAAGGCGATGTCGACCCGGCGCTGCGCCTGATCGGCAGTTGCGTCGATGAAGCCATCACCCTCGATCACCCCGCGACCCTCTGGTACACCCTGTGCCTGGGGGCAATTCCCCTGGCGCTGTTGGCGTCCAACCTGCCCAAGGTGCGGTACTACCTGGGCTTGCTGCAAGACAGCACGACCCAGCAGGACCTGCACATCTGGCGTCAGTTTCGGCTGTGCTTCGAGAGCATCCTGCTGATCCGCCAGGGGTCGCCCGAAGAAGGCGTGCCGTTGCTGGGTGAGGCCTTGCATCACCTGCATGGGCAAGGCGACAGCCAGCTTTATAGCTTGCTGCGTTGTGAATACGCCCTGGGGCTGGCGCGGCTGGGCCTGGAGAAACTGGCGCTGGAGGTGTTGGAAGACACCCTGCAATTGGCGCTGGGCCGGCATGAGCGCTGGTTCGTGCCGCAGATGTTGCGGATCAAGGCGCAGCTGATTCTGCGCCAGGCCCAGTACGGGTCGGTGGACAAGGCCAAGGTGTTGCTGCGCCAGGCGTGGGTGGATGCGCAACTGGCCGGGGCGCATTTCTGGCGGGCGCAGATTGCCAGTGACCTGGCCAGGTTGCAGGAGCCGAAGATGCGGATTGCTTCGTTGCCAAGGTTTCAGCACCGGTAGAGGCTGCCGGCATGTAACGGTAAAAAGGGGACAGATTTATTTTATAAATAAATCTGTCCCCTTTTCGCTCTTTTTGAACCCCGGCAGCCGCGCTATTGATCCGCTGCATAAATGACGGTTTGCGCACTGTCGGGTGCAGCGGGTCGGCGGGTGAAGTAGGTGTCGCCTTCATCCGTATGAATCTCGTATTCAAACTTGCTGGTCGCGCGGCCCGTGGCGGTGGCGTGCTTGATGATCTTCAGCACGCGCTGGAATTTCACACTTTGGGTGCCGTTCTGGCTGGGCCCGGTGAGCACGTTGACGCTTTGAAACCAGCCGTCGTTCTTCTTGTTCGCCACCAGGGCGCCGGTCATGGCTTCAAACCGCTCCAGCCGGGTAAAGCCCCACAATGTCTGCTCTTCCACGGTTTGGCCGAGGGCCGCAGAGCCGGTAAACACGAACAGGTTGATCGCCGGGCTGTCTTCACAGAAGAAATCGTAAGGCACCAGGCCGTCGACCATTTTCTTGCCGGCCACGAAGCCTTTTTTGTGCACCTGAAACATCGCCACCTCCACGCCAATGGCGTCACTGAACATCAGCTCACGCAGGAGAAAAGTCTAAAGGCGCAGGGCGTACAGGGCGGTCAAGCCAATGTAATATCGTGTAAAGATCCCACCCGAGGCAGGATGATTTCCACGCTCAACCCGCCGGACGGCTCGTTGTGCGCCTCGATGGTGCCGCCATGCATTTCCACGGACCTCAAGGCGATCGCAAGGCCCAGTCCGAAACCGGCATCGGTGTCATTCGGGCCACGTTCGAAAGGTTCGAAAATACTCCGCAACCGCAGGTTTTCAACACCCGGCCCCTGATCGGTGATCAGCACCCGCAGCCAACGGTTGTCGGGGCTGACCTCCGCCGAAACCCGCACCGTGGTATCAGGTTGCGTGTAGCGCACGGCATTTCGAATGACATTTTCGAAACACCGATACAGCAGCTCGCCGCTGGCCCGACTGACAAAGTCCGGACACGCCTGCAAGCTGACACTGCAGCCTTTGATACCCGCCTCGAACTGAGCATCCTCGACAATCACGGCCAGCAATTCGACGATATCCACCGGCTCGCGCTCGATGCTTTCGGGACGGCCCTGCACACGCGCCAGGGTCAGCAGCGCCTCGATCAGCGTGTCCATGCGCGCCGATTCACGCTGGATGCGCCCGAGCATTTCCTGGCGTGCCGGGTCTTGCTGCAACAGCCCGATGGCCACTTGCAGGCGCGTCAACGGTGAGCGCAGTTCATGGGAGATGTCGTGCAACAGCTGTTGCTGGGCTTCCACCAGCAGCTTGAGCTGGTTGGCCATGCGGTCGCAGTCTTCGGCCAGGTCGACGATTTCATCACGGCGCTTGCCCATCATCGGCCGCACCCGGGTTTCGAAGCGGCCCAGCGCAACGTCGCCCATCGCCCGCCGCAGATAAGCCAGCGGCCACGCCAGGTAGTAGGCCATGTACCCACTGAACAGCGCGCTCATCAGCGTGCCGATGATCAGCGGGATCCAGTGGCCCAGGCGCCCGGGTTCGTGGGGAGGATGGGAAGACCTGAGGGACAGCGCGGCCCCGTCCTTGCTGATCAGAGACTTTTCATAAGCCACCTGCGAGACCGGCGTGCCGGCCAGCAATTGACCGGCACTGTCATAAACGCCAATGGCTTGGCCGTGGGGTGGCTGCCACACCGCCAGGAGCTGGCGGCCCGACTCGACACCGTACTGTTCCAGCAACTGTTCTTCGCTGGCCAGGATCGCATCCAGATGATGGTCCCCGGGGCCCAGGCTGCCCGCCACCAGAATGCTCAACCCCACCAGAAACGTCAGGCTGGTGGCCAGCCAAAAGGCCAGGAACAGTTTCCAGAACAGCCGGCTGGGTTTCATCATTCGGCGATCAACAGGTAACCGAGGCCACGCACGCTCTGGATCCAGGCCTTGGCATCCGGGCGCGGGCCCAACTTCTGGCGAATGCTGCTGATGTGCACGTCGATGCGTCGGTCGTAACGGGTCAACGGGCAGCCCAGGGCATTGAGGGACAGGTCCTTTTTGCTCACCACCTGGCCGGCGCACCGGGCCAGCACTTCGAGCAGGCTGAATTCGGTACTGGTCAGCCCCAGTGCGCAGCCTTTCCAGAGGGCCTGACGCTTGCCGGGCCAGAGCACCAGGGCGCCGGTCTTGATCACGTCAGCGGCCGGCGGGTCCACGGGCTGCACCCGGCGCATGATCGCGCGCAGGCGCGCCACCAGTTCACCCGGGGAACTGGGCTTGGGCACGTAATCGTCCGCGCCAAGCTCCAGCCCGGTGATCCGGTCGATGTTGTCGCCCCGGGCCGTGAGCAACACCACCGGCACCTGGCTGCTGGCGCGGATGCGCCTGAGCACTTCTATGCCCGACAGCCTGGGCAGCATCACGTCCAGCACCACAATGCTGTAGCGCCCCGACAGTGCCTCGACCTCACCCTCCTCGCCGGTGTGCACGCAGGTCGCCTCAAAGCCTTCATGCTCCAGGTATTGGCCCAGCATTTCAGTCAGTTCCTGGTCATCGTCGACTAGCAATACGCGGATCATGGCGAGCTCGTGAAAGGGTACCCCCACAGTATCGCCCAGCCTCATCGCCCCGGGGCCAACCTTTACCTAACTTGACACTTGGTTAACCGCACCAAACCCCCGGCGCTCTTATGCTTGCCGTCCACCCGTCTGGCCGCGTCGTGGTGGCCCGCCTGCGGCGAGTCATCCCGGCGCGCTTGCGCTGCTTGTCGATGTGTTCTGGAAAAGATCTTGATGAATTTTTCGCGCCTGCTCTGCTCGGTTGCGCTGCTGCTCAATGTCACACTTGCACACGCTGAAGCCTTCAAAATCTCGGATATCCGTATCAACGGTCTGCAACGGGTCTCGGCGGGCAGCGTGTTTGGTGCCTTGCCGCTGAACGTGGGGGACGAAGCGGATGACCGACGGCTGGTGGATTCCACCCGTGCGTTGTTCAAGACCGGCTTCTTCCAGGACATCCAATTGAGCCGCGACGGCACGGTGCTGATCATCAATGTGGTCGAGCGCCCATCGGTGTCCAGCATCGAGTTCGAAGGCAACAAGGCCATCTCCACCGAAGACCTGCTCAAGGGCATGAAGCAGTCGGGCCTGGCCGAGGGCGAGATCTTCCAGCGCGCCACCCTGGAAGGCATGCGCAACGAACTGCAGCGCCAGTACGTGGCCCAGGGTCGCTATTCGGCCACGGTCGACACCGAAGTGCTGCCGCAGCCGCGTAACCGCGTGGGCCTGAAGGTCAAGATCGACGAAGGCTCCGTGGCCGCGATCCAGCACATCAACGTGGTGGGCAACCACGTGTTTACCGACAAGGAACTGATCGGCACGTTCACCCTCAAGACCAGCAACTGGCTGTCGTTCTTCACCAACGATGACAAGTACGCCCGTGAAAAACTCACCGGGGACCTGGAACGCCTGCGCTCCTATTATCTGGACCGTGGTTATATCAACATGGACATCACCTCGACCCAGGTGTCCATCACCCCGGACAAGAAGCACGTCTATATCACCGTCAACATCAACGAAGGCGAGAAATACACGGTGCGTGACGTGAAGCTCAGCGGCGACTTGAAAGTGCCCCAGGACCAGCTTGAAGCCCTGTTGCTGGTGCAGAAAGGCCAGGTGTTCTCGCGCAAGCTGATGACCACCACCTCGGACCTGATCACCCGGCGCCTGGGTAACGACGGCTACACCTTCGCCAACGTCAACGGCATGCCCACGCCCCACGATGAAGACCACACCGTGGACATCGTGTTTGCGGTCGACCCGGGCAAACGGGCCTATGTGAACCGCATCAACTTCCGTGGCAACACCAAGACCGACGACCAGGTGCTGCGCCGGGAAATGCGCCAGATGGAAGGTGGCTGGGCGTCGACCTACCTGATCGACCAGTCCAAGGTTCGCCTTGAGCGCCTGGGCTTCTTCAAGGAGGTCAACGTCGAAACCCCGGCCGTGGCGGGGGTCGACGACCAGCTTGATGTGAACTACGCGGTCGAAGAACAAGCGTCCGGCTCGATTACCGCCAGCGTCGGTTTTGCCCAGGATGCCGGGCTGATCCTTGGCGGTTCGATCACCCAGAACAACTTCCTGGGCACCGGAGATTATGCCAGCCTGGGCCTGACCCGCTCGCAGTACCAGAGCAAGTACAACATTGGCTTTACCAACCCCTACTTCACGCCGGACGGGGTGAGCCTGGGCTATAACGCGTTCTACAGTGCCACCGATTACAACAACTACTACGACGATGGCAGCGGTGTTTCCTACTACTCCATCAACAGTTACGGCCTGGGGGCCACACTCGGCTACCCGATCAATGAAACCTCGCGGTTGAGTTTCGGCCTGACGGTGCAACACGACAGTATCGACCCGGGCATCTACAGCTCTGATGAGATCTACGATTTTCTTCAGCGCGAAGGCAGTGAGTTCACCAACTTCAAGGCGAATCTTGGGTGGTCGGAGTCGACGTTGAACAAAGGCGTGATGCCGACCCGTGGTTACTCGCAGAACCTGAACCTGACGGTGACGCTTCCGGGCAGTGACTTGAGTTTCTACAAACTCGATTATTCCGGGCAGACATTTGTGCCGATCACCAATTCGACGACGCTGCGTTTGCATACCAAGCTCGGTTACGCCAACGGGTACGGCTCGACGGACGGCCTGCCGTTTTATGAAAACTACACGGCCGGGGGTGAAGGTTCGGTGCGCGGGTTTGAAAGCGGCACGCTTGGGCCGCGCAGTACGCCGGCGACCGGGGCGTATGCCAGTGCGGGCCAGCAGTACTACAGCGACCGCAGTCCCGAGGCGTTGGGGGGCAACATCCTGATTACCGGGGGGGCGGAATATCTGTTTCCGATGCCGTTCCTTAAAGATAATAAGTCGGTGCGTACGTCTGTGTTCTGGGATGTGGGTAACGTTTATTCGGACAAGTGTGCCCTCAGTACTACCCAGGGTTGTAATGGGGTTGACCTGAGTCAGCTGGGTGCATCTGTGGGGGTTGGGGCTACGTGGTACAGCCCGTTGGGGCCGTTGAGTATCAACCTGGCGTTGCCGGTTCGTACGCCGGAGAATGCGACCAAGCAGGTGTTCCAGTTCTCCATGGGGCAGAATTTCTGATCTGCCTGGGTACATATCCGTTTTTGCGGTTATGGCCGCTATTGGTTCCGCTCTTACAGCGGCTCACTTTTGAAAAGCGCAAAAGTAAGCAAAACGCTCTTGCCCCACCAC
>NZ_JACAOM010000154.1:0-3495 GCF_013386245.1 Pseudomonas sp. 21615526
ATAAAGGGCAGCCAGTCCGGCAGCGAATTGAAGCCGCCGACCAATTGCCAAACCTGTTCGGCCGAAACCGGGATTTCAATAACAGCAGATGCTTTTGCCACGATTAACACTCCAAACCATTCAAGAAAAATCAGATCGCCATGCTGTCGACAACACCGCCGTCGACCCGCAACGCGGCACCGGTGGTGGCAGAGGACAACGGTGAAGCAATGTACGCCACCAGATTCGCCACTTCATCCACATTCGCTGCGCGCTGGATGATCGACGTCGGCCGCGCATTGCGCACAAACACATCGGCCTCGTCCCGCGCACTGCGCCCGGACTTGGCCACGGCGTCCTTGAGCATGTGCTCCAGGCCATCGGTAAAGGTCGGCCCCGGCAGGATCGCATTGACCGTCACCCCGGTGCCCGCCAGGCGTTTGGCCAAGCCATGGGACACCGCCAGGTTGGCGCTTTTGGTCACACCGTAATTGATCATGTCAGCCGGCGTTGCCACCCCGGATTCCGACGACACAAAGATCACCCGGCCCCAGCCCTGCTCGACCATGCCCGGCGTGTAATGCCGCGACAAACGCACACCGGAGATCACGTTGACCTCGTAGAAACGCGTCCACTCGCTGTCGGGAGCGTCAAAGAAATCGACGTCGTTGAAGATCCCGAGGTTGTTCACCAGGATGTCGGCGCGCGGCTCGGCGGCGAACAGCTTTTCAGCGCCCTCGGCCGTACCGAGGTCCGCCACCAGCCCACGCAGATCCGCGCCGGGCACGGCCTGGCGAATGGTCGCCAGCGCCTCGTCGACCTTGCCCGATTCACGCCCGATCACCACCACCGTAGCGCCGGATTGCGCCAGCGCCTGGCTGATGCCCAGGCCTATGCCGGCGGTGCTGCCACTGACGATTGCGACTTTGCCACTGATATCAATTTTCATGTTCGCGTTCCTGTGGTTAGAGCGGCAGCGGTGCACGGGCCGAAATCAATCGTGCCTCGCGCAGGGCCTGCCAAAAGGCTGCGGGAATCTTCTCTGACAACGCCGCGACGTCTTCAGCAATGCGCCCCGGACGACTGGCACCCGGAATCACTGCCGCCACTGCCGGGTGGGCCAGGGAGAATTGCAGTGCAGCGGCTTTCACACTCACGCCATGGGCAGCGGCAATCGCCTTGATCTGCTCGACCTTGCTGATGATCGCCGGGCTGGCTTTCTGGTACTCAAAATGTGCGCCGCCCGCCAGGATCCCGGAGCTGTAAGGGCCACCGACCACGATCTCGACGCTCTGCGCCTGGGCTGCATCCATCAAGCGCTGCAAGGCGCGTTCATGGTCGAGCAAGGTGTAGCGACCGGCAAGCAGGAAACCGTCGGGCTGGGCTTCGGCCAGGTCCAGGGTCAACTCGCAAGGCTCGACCCGATTGACGCCCAGGCCCCATGCCTTGATCACGCCTTCTTCACGCAGGCGGGTCAGTACTTTGAAAGCACCGGTGCGCGCCTGATTGAAGTAGTCCAGCCATTGATCACCGTAGAAGTCCTGGGCGATATCGTGAATCCACACGATGTCGAGGCGGTCGGTTTGCAGGCGGTTGAGGCTGTCTTCGATGGAGCGCAGGGTGGCATCGGCGCTGTAGTCGTTGACCATCTTGTTCGGCCGGCCATGTTCAAACACGCCGCTTTTCTCGCCGAGGTCGCGGGCGCTTTCTTCCACTTCATCCAGGATCACCCGGCCGACCTTGGTGCTGAGCACATAGTCGTCACGGTTGTACTTGGACAGGGCCTGGCCCAGGCGGATTTCCGAGAGGCCCGAGCCGTAGAACGGTGCGGTGTCGAAGTAACGCACGCCCTGGTTCCAGGCTGCTTCAACGGTGGCTTGCGCCTCCTCTTCAGGAATCGCGCGGAACATGTTGCCCAAGGGGGCGGTGCCAAAACCCAGCACGCCGGGCAGTTTGTCTTTCAAGCTCATGGGGTAAATCCTCAAGATTGTTCAAGGTCGCTGTGTTGACCGTTGAGCAGATCGTAGATTGCAGAGATCGGACCGTCCAAGACATACTTGGACCAACTTGAGTCCCTTAAGGTCTGACATGATCGACTTCCGCCAATTGCGCTACTTCGTTGTAGTCGCTGAAGAAGAACACGTGGGGCGTGCTGCCGAACGGTTGCACATCTCCCAATCGCCCCTGAGCCGGCAGATTGCCCAATTGGAAGAGCGCCTGGGCCTGACCCTGTTCGAGCGCAGCCAACAGCGCATCCGCCTGACCCGCGACGGCCAGACGTTCCTCGCCGAAACCAAGGCGCTGCTGACCCACGCCAACCGCCTGGAGTCATTGGGCCGGCGATTGGGTAAAGGCGAAGAAGGCGGACTGTGCATCGGCTACATCGAAAACGCCATGCACGCGGGGGTGCTGCCCAACGCCCTGAAGGTACTGCGTGACGCGCGGCCCAACGTGCATATCGCCCTGTACAACCTGCCCTCCGCCGAACAGCTGGAAGGCCTGCGCCAACGCAGCCTGGATATCGCTCTGGTGGGTGAACCACCGGCGGCGGATGACCCGGACCTGATGGCATTGCAAGTGCTGGACGATCCGATGCTGCTGGCGCTGCCCGAGCAGCATCCGCTGGCCAGCGTCAGCGAGTTGCTGCCTGAGCATCTGGCCGAGCAGCAATGGATTGGCGTGCAGCGCAAAGCGGGTGCAAACCCGGCGGATGACTTTGTTGCGGCGTGCATTCGGGCAGGGTTTACCCCGCAGATTCCGATGGAAGCCAGCGAGCCGTTTACCGCGTTGGGGTTGGTGGCGTCGGGGCTAGGTGTCGCGATGGTGCAAAAGGGCTTGAGCCGCAATGCACCGCCGGGCGTTGTGCTGCGAGAACTGCCGTGGCTGACCTACACCACGCCGCTGTGGGCGGCGTGGCATCGGATCAACTTGCGGCCGCTGGTGGAGACATTCAGGAAAGTCCTGACAGAGCCCCTATCACCTGTGGGAGCCGGGCTTGCCCGCGATGCAGGCACCTCGGTCTGTCAGTAAGACCGCGGTGATGCCATCGCAGGCAAGCCAGCTCCCACAGGGTTTCGGTGTCGCAGTTGAACGTGTGGTGGATCAGTACCGCCAATGCCCCGGCACCCATAACCACTGCCCGTTCCCCCAGCGATAGTGCCCCCGCACCCACTGATACCCTGGCGCCGGCGCCACCGGCACCACCTCGACCAAAGGCGGCGGGCGCCGCGGATGAACAGGCTCGACAATACAACCGGACAACGCAGCCGCCATCAACGTGGCGGCCAGCGTAGCTTTGAATAGGCGGGACATGGCAAGGTTCCCCAATGAGATTGGCCTTCGCCTGAGTGGCGGGCCTACCCGGGTTAAACGCCGCCACCCGGAAAAATCCGTCGCCCGTCTCGGTTATTAATGCTCGTTCCCACGCTCTGCGTGGGAACGCATCCCGTGACGCTCCGCGTCACCACTGCGCAAGACTTGAACCTTGCTTCGCCAACTGGACGCAGAGCGTCCGGG
>NZ_JACAOM010000155.1:0-8484 GCF_013386245.1 Pseudomonas sp. 21615526
CCAGTTGCAGGCAGTCGTGACGGTTCAGCCGCTCACCGAGCACCTTCACTTCATCGGCCACGCTGAACACCAGCACGGTGTGCGCGGCACTGAAGAAACGCTGCGTGCCGTCCATCCATTGCAACCGCGCTTGATAGCGCTGCGGCGAATAGATGAGGTTGAAATCGCGGATCGGCCCGCCGATCAAACGGCAGGACACCTGGCTGTCACCCTTGAACGGGAATGGCTGCAGCGGTAACAACCCGAGCTGTTCCTCGCCATCCACCGTCAGCACCATGCCCGAGCCTTGCAGCACGGTGATAATGCGCTGGTACCCGGCAAAGGTGGAGAACCCGCCCGACTCGGCGATATCGGCAATCGACAGGCGCCAGCCGAAACCGTCCAGGCCCTCCCCCGCGTCACGGGTGATTTCTTCAGTGCTGCCGCCACCGTTTTTCCACGGCATGCGAATGTAATCGGTAGCGCGCCAGACTTTCATCGAACTCATTTACTGAAACGTCCTTCCAGGCTATGACGGGAACCGGGGTGGATCAAACGTGCGGCCGTGACCGGTTGGCGGCCAGACCAGGTGCGGCGGCGAATCAGCAGGCACGGCTCGCTGGTTTCGATTTGCAGCAGCTTGCATTCGTCAGCGTCGGCCAGGATCGCCTCGACCACGTGCTCGCCTTCGGTCAGCGGCGCCACCTGGTTGAGGTAGGCATAGGGCGTTTGCTGGGTGAAATCCTGCTGCAGGTATTCCGGTGCTACCAGGGCGTTGACGAAACGGTCTTCGATTTGCACCGGAATGTCGTTTTCGTAGTGCACGATCAACGAGTGGAACACCCGCCCGCCTTCGCGCATTTCCAGCGCGACGGCGCGCTCGGAACCGGCGGCTTCTTCCCCGAGGGTAATGACCTTGCACGTATGGCGATGACCGCGGGAGGCGATCTCATCGGCAATGTTGTGCACTTCAAACAGCGCCGACTGGCTCTTGGGCTCGGCGACAAAGGTGCCCACACCTTGCATGCGTACCAGCAGGCCTTCGGCAGTCAACTCGCGCAGGGCGCGGTTGATGGTCATGCGGCTGAAGCCCAACTGGTTGACCAGTTCGCTTTCCGAAGGCACGCGATAATGCGGCGGCCAGTTGCCGTTGAGAATCTGCTGGCTGATCATCTGTTTGACGCGGGCATACAAGGGCGCCGGACTTTCGTCCATGTGGGCAGCCAGTGGAGACTTGGCGGGCGGAGTCGACACAGGAAATCCTTGTAGGTGAAAAAGAAGCATAGCTTGCCGGAGTTTACCGAGCAGGCAAACGTCTGTATATGTATATACAAATAAACACACGACCGGGGTGCCTGAATCATGTCCGCTTTCTTTGCCGAACGCGCGCTGCTGCCTAATGGATGGGCCAACGATGTACGTCTTGAAGTCAGCGCCGATGGCCTGCTGACCAAGGTTGAGCCCAACGCCTGTGCAGACGGTGCCGAACGGCTCAGGGGCCCCGTGCTGGCGGGCATGCCGAACCTGCATTCCCACGCATTCCAGCGCGCGATGGCCGGGCTGGCGGAAGTGGCCGGCAACCCGAATGACAGTTTCTGGACCTGGCGCGACCTGATGTATCGGATGGTCGGCAAGATCCGCCCCGACCAGTTGCAGGTCATCGCGCGCCAGTTGTATATCGAAATGCTCAAGGCCGGCTACACCTCGGTGGCCGAATTTCACTACGTGCACCACGACGTCAGCGGCCAGCCCTATGCCGACCCTGCGGAGCTGTCGCGGCAAATCAGCCAGGCGGCCGCCAGCAGCGGTATCGGCCTGACGTTGTTGCCGGTGCTCTACAGCCACTCCGGTTTCGGCGGCCAGGCACCCAATGAAGGCCAGCGCCGCTTTATCAACAGCACCGAAAATTACCTGAGCCTGCAATCACGCCTGCAACCGATTCTGGCCGCGCAACCGGCACAACGGCTGGGCCTGTGTTTCCACTCGCTGCGCGCCGTCACACCGCAACAGATCAGCGAAGTGCTGGCCGCCAGCGACAAGGCGTGCCCGGTGCACATCCACATCGCCGAGCAGCAGAAGGAAGTCGACGACTGCCTGGCCTGGAGCGGCCAGCGCCCGCTGCAATGGTTGTATGACCATGTTGAAGTGGATCAGCGCTGGTGCCTGGTGCACGCCACCCACGCCAATCCGGAAGAAGTGACGTTGATGGCCAGGAGCCGGGCGATTGCCGGGTTGTGCCTGACCACTGAAGCCAACCTGGGCGACGGGATTTTCCCGGCGGTGGACTTCCTGGCCCAGGGCGGGCGAATGGGGATTGGCTCCGACAGCCATGTATCACTGAGCGTGGTGGAAGAATTGCGCTGGCTGGAATATGGGCAGCGGCTGCGGGACCAGCGGCGCAACCGGCTGTATCGCAGCGATCAGCCGATGGTTGGGCGTACGCTGTTCGATGCCGCGCTGGACGGCGGTGCCGAAGCGTTGGGGCAGCCGATTGGGCGCCTGGAAGTTGGCAAGCGTGCGGACTGGCTGGTGCTGGACGGCAACGATCCGTACCTGGCGACAGCGAACGAAGACGGGATCCTCAATCGCTGGTTGTTTGCCGGTGGTGATCGCCAGGTGCGCGATGTGCTGGTCAACGGGAAGTGGGTGGTGCGCGACGGGCATCACGCCGCCGAAGAAGACAGCAGCCGGGCGTTTACCCAGGTCCTGCGGGATTTGCTGGGCTGACAGACGACACATAACAAATGTGGGAGNNCCGCTCCCACATTGGATTGGCGCTGTTTCGTATTACTGCGAGGTCTTCGCCATCTGCTTGTCCGACGTACGCCAGATCAAACGCGTGGTGTCATACCCCTGCTGCCGCGCCCTGCTCAGCAGGTCTTCGCGGGTGTCGGCGCTGACCGTCGGCGTGCGCGACAGCAACCACATGTAGCGCCGGCTCGGGCTGCCGACAATGGCGGTCTTGTAGTCATCGCTGACGTACAGCACCCAGTAATCGCCCTTGGCCACGCCCGGCAACAGCGAGGTGAACCAGTTATTGAATTCGACCCACAGTTTGTCGGTCTTGCCGGCGACCTGCGGCGTTGCGGTGCCCTTGGCTTCCTGCCACTTCCACTCAGGGGTCAGGCAGCGGTTGAACACCGACATGTTGCCATCGGGCAACAGCGTGTAGCGGGCTTCGGACTGCGCACAATTGCGCTGGAAGTACATCGGCAAACGGGCCAACTCATACCAGGTGCCCTGGTAACGCTTGAGGTTGACGCTGCCAACAGTCTTGGGTTGCAGATCATCGCCAGAATGGCTGGCGCAGCCCGCCAAAAACAGGCTGGCGCAGAGGTATAGAACGAAACGCATCATGTTGTTTTTCTCCCGCAGGCTTTCGCCCCGGTTTACTTCAGGCCTTGCCCGGAAAAAATCAGTACTTTGTCACCGGCATATTGCACGCTGATAAAGCTGTTTTTATCGCCCCAGGTGCAACTGGACATACCCAGCGCGCCAGAACAATCAGTCGGCTTGCCCAACAACGACTCCACCTCGGCCTTTGGCATGCCGGCCGACAGTTTTGCGTAATTTTCTTGAGTGACCTTGCTGCAAGCGGCCAGAAGCACGCAAAACGACAACAGGGCGAGACGGCGTAACGACATGGAAAAACTCCTGGAGAGACGAAGCAGCTTGGGGGTCTGCCAGAAGCTTAGAAGGGAAAAGAGGTGTCTGGTTCCCGACGAGCGAAAACAAAAAAGCCCCGAAAACGCTGAAACGTTTCGGGGCTTTTGCTTACCGCAAGGACTTAAGCCTTGTGGTAGCCGGTCACACGCTCAACTTCTTCCTTCGAACCCAGGAACACCGCTACGCGCTGGTGCAGGCCTTCAGGCTGGATGTCGAGGATGCGCTGGTGGCCGTCGGTGGACGCACCGCCCGCCTGCTCAACCAGGAACGACATCGGGTTGGCTTCGTACATCAGGCGCAGCTTGCCTGGCTTGGACGGCTCGCGGCTGTCGCGTGGGTACATGAACAGGCCACCACGGGTCAGGATGCGGTGCACGTCGGCAACCATCGCAGCCACCCAGCGCATGTTGAAGTTCTTCTTCAGCGGGCCTTCTTCGNNCGTCGCCCAGGGTCAGCACCAGCATGGTCTGTGGGCCGTAGATCGCGTAACCGGCAGCTACCTGCTCGGTGCCCGGCTGCAGGAAGGCCTTTTCGTTCAGGGCTTCGTTCTGGCTCAGGTATTCGTTCGGGCAACGCAGTACCGAGAAGATAGTGCCGACTGGCGCGTTGATGTCGATGTTCGACGAACCGTCCAGCGGGTCGAATACCAGCAGGTACGCGCCTTTCGGGTATTTGCCCGGGATCTGGTAGGCATTGTCCATTTCTTCGGACGCCATGCCGGCCAGGTGACCGCCCCACTCGTTGGCTTCGAGCAGGATTTCGTTGGAGATCACGTCAAGCTTCTTCTGCACTTCGCCTTGTACGTTTTCAGTGCCCATGCTGCCCAGGACACCACCCAGCGCGCCTTTGGACACGGCGTGGCTGATTTCCTTGCAAGCACGCGCCACCACTTCGATAAGGAAGCGCAGATCGGCAGGCGTGTTGTTGCTGCGGGTCTGCTCGATCAAATAGCGACTCAGGGTAACGCGGGACATGGAAGGCTCCGGAAATGGGGGGCTAAAAACCCGCGCAGTTTAACGCGAGTCGGGGCGTATTTCCTCCTATCAGAGGATTTAAACCCAATAGAGTTCATGGACTTTATTTAACGTGCCACCGGCGGCTTGCGCAGCAAACTGTAGGCCATGGCGCCCAGGGCCGCCACACCGAGCAGCAGCACGGCCCAAAGACCGAGCTTTTTCCAGTTCGGCCCGGCATCAACCGGGGCCGCGACCGCAGGCGATGTCACCACCGCCTCGCCCGCCACCTTGGCCTGCCCAAGCCCCGCGAGACGTTCGGCGCTGTAGTCCGGAATCAGGGTCGACAGCGGCAAGTTCGCGCCTTTCACCGACGGATTGCCGAGCACAAGGGTGAACGGTGGCTCGCCCCGCGCCAGGAACACCAACTGCGTGGCCCGCACCGCAAAGCTCAAGGTCGGCGCCTCCACGCCCAGGCCACCCCCACGCTCGTCCACGTCGAGCTTGAGCTGCGCAACAGCCTGGCCCGGCAACTGCAGTTCGTTCTGTAAAACGTCCTGGCCATTTTGTGTCAACCGGTAGAGCAAACCGCTGCTCATGGGCTGCCAGGCCTGATTACTTTCCCGGCGGCCCGACAAGGTGACCGGCGCCAGGCTGTTGGGTTGGCTCAAGTCGATTCGCAAGCGTTCGACGTTCAGTGCGTTGGGTAACTGCCAGCTGTATTCCCCGGCCTTGAGCCGGCTGCCCGACAACGGCTGCGACCACACCAGCGGCAACGGCAGGTTGTGGGCGCTGACACTCTCCAACTGCGCCGACGTCAGCGCCGGTGCCGCCTGGCCTTTCCACAGCAGACGCAGATACCGCGCCGACTGCCCCGGCAAACTCACTTCATGCTGCTCGACGCGCTCATCGGCAAACGACAACCGCGCCACCTGCCCTTCGCCCCAGGCGCGCCAGTGCTGCAAGTCGTCGCTGGCTTCGATGCTGAAACGCTGGAAGCCGTCGCGCTCGCTCGTCCAGTCGAGGATCAGTTGCTGCAACGGGGCCTTGATCGCACTCGCGTCGAGCAACCAGCCGCGCAGGACCTCTTCGCCGGCCTCCAGTTGGCTCGGCGGCTGCACTTGCACCAGCGTGCCGGTGGACGTGGATTGCACACGCACGCTGGGCACGGCTTCGGAGGAGTCAGCCGCAGCGTACAATGGGAACCACTTCACGTTGGACAGGCTGCGGCTTTCGGTGCTTTGCGCCGACTGCCGCGCCAGCGCGTAAGCCTGGGGCTCGCCAGCGGCGTTGAACACCCGCACATCACCCAGGTCGGCCTGACGGGCGCTCAATTGCACCGCCAGCGGCAGTTCCAGGCGGTACCACGGGCCTTCGCCACTGACCGTCAGCGGCACACGCGTGGTGAAATCGGCGGGCGTCTCCTGGGCCCAGGCCGATAACGTCGTGCACAACCCCAACAGCGCCACACTCAGCTTGCCCATCAAGAGGCCACTCCTTCAGTTTCAACCACCGGCTCGGGGCGCTTGGGGGGCAGCGGGGCGAAATAGCCCACCACCAGCAACAGCCCGCCCACACCGATAAACGATACGATCCGCGCCAGCCCGCCGCGGTTGCTCAATTCGACGAAGAACAATTTGGCGACCACGACGGCAATCAATGCCGCACCGATCAGCCACACCTCACGCCGGTGACGCAGATAGCCGCCTATCATCAGGCTCAGGGCAATCAGGGTCCACACGATCGACAGCCCGGCCTGCACCAGCATCGACTCCAGCAACGCATCCAGATGGAACGGCACGCCACCCCAGTGATGAGCCGTGCGCATCACCAGCGCAGTGAAGAAGGCGAACAACGAGACACCGGAGACCGCCTGAGCGACCAGTTCGGCGCGCGGCCCGCGTTGCGGTGCGGCACTGCGGGACCACAGGTACACACCCAGCAGCGCGAATAGCAATCCAATATCCAGCGGGTTAAGCAGCGGCACATACGGCAGCGGCTCGGCGGTGCCGTCGCTGAAGATATTCGCCAGCCAGAACCAGCCGAGCATCAACACCGCCAGCGGCAACGCGGCATACAACCGGTACTCGCGCGGGTACGCCGACACCGGCCACGGCCAACTGCGTGGCGCGGCGGCCAGCACCAGGTACAGGCTTGGCAGAATCGCCCAGCCCAGCCAGCGCCAGGCGTTGTATTCCTCGGACAGCAACAACAGGCCGTAGCGCAACTCCAGCGCCAGCACACCAATCAACAGCCAGCAGCCGAGCACGTGCGCGGCGCCCAGGGCTTTTTCCGGGATGACCAACGCCAGGCGTCGCAGCGACACGAAGTGCACCGCAAACACCGCCGCCCAGGCCAGCCAGGCGAAGTTCGCCGCCGGGTGATAACGCGAGCCCCACGCGCCCAGCAACACCACGCCCGCCGCCGGCATCAACAGCGTGCACAGCAAGCCCAGCGACGCCCATTGCAGCCTCAGGGCCAGCACCACCCAGATCGCCACACTCACCGCCGCTACCGCCAACAGCCAGGTGCCTTGCAGCGTTGATGGTGCAAAACGCAGCACTTCACTGACCAATGCCAACGTCCACCAACCCGCACCCCACACCAGCAGCACGTCGGACAGCCGCTGCAAACTCAACGCCTCAAACACCGGCGCATGAGGCCTGCGCTGCAAGCGCCAGGCACCGACCAGCGCCGCCAGCCCGAGCACCATTGGCGTCCAGAAACCGCTATGGCCCAAAGGACGCAAACCCTCGCTGGTCAGCGGCCCGAGCAGGTCCGGCACCGCGATCAGGAACGAAGCGCCGCCGATCACTTGCAGCAACAACCCGAAGACAAAACTAACGCGCTGTTGCAGGTACAGGCTCAGCCAGATGATCAACAAACCACTGGCCGCCCACACGCCGCTGGCGGTCTCCCACGGCAGCACAAACAGCACCGCCAGGTTGATCAGCACCAACCCGGCGAGCAACACCACCGACAGGCCACGCAACAACCGCACATCGCTGCGCACCATGGTGTCCCGCGCGGCCAGCAGCATGCCGCCGATCAATGCCAGGCCAATCAGCGATGTGGTGAGCAAGCCGCTCCAGCCCGCACTGAACACCGCGCCTGAATCAGCACCCGCTTGCAGGCGCAGCAGGAACAGCGCACCACCCAGCAGTTGCACGGCAAATGCGGTGAAGAGGAACGTACGCGAGCCGATGCGCAGGCCCACCAGCAAGGTCGCAAGACCGGCAAGCGCCCAACTGATGGCCGTGCCTTGGGTCCACAGCAGCAACGGTGCGAGCAGGTACAAGAAGCCCAGGCCCACACTGGCCAATACCGGCAAGCCTCGACGCTCCCATTGCGCCGCGTGCTCCACCGGCGCCTTGCGCAACTGGTCGAAACTGAACAGCAAGGCCGCCCCCAGCAACGACGCACCCAAGGGTGCACCGTCCAGCAGGCTGGTCTCGCCAATCCGCAATTCGCTGAGGAACGCCAGCGCCGAACCGACTTGCAACAGCAAGCCAAACGCCCGTGCCAAAGGCCGCTGCTGACGCAGGCCGAGCCAGAAAATCCCGGCGCCTTCCACGGCCCAGGCCGCCGCGGTCCAGCGTGCGTCGAGGCCCAACGGAATCGCCAGGCTGGCGAAGATCACACCCAGCGCCAGGCAAGTTTCCGCCAGCAGCAAGGCGCGCCCGCCACTCAGCAAACGAGCCAGGCCCATATAGATAATGCCCAGGGCCAGCGCGCTGAACGCAGCGGCAAATTCCAGGTGCTGCACCAGCGCAAACTGCAAACCGAAGCCCACCAGCGGCGGACCGAACAGCATGCTGCCGTCCACATAATCGCCCTTGGCCGCCGACCAGCGCAGCAACGCGCCACGGCTGTCATCGTCCGGCGC
>NZ_JACAOM010000016.1:0-18610 GCF_013386245.1 Pseudomonas sp. 21615526
GAGCGTGGGAACGATCCAGGTGACCGGGTGATTCAGGTCAGGTCGGGGCGACTTGATCCAACGCTTGATCGACCAATAAACCACTCATTTCCAGCAGTTGATGGATCGCCAGAAGCAAACTTCGCTGTGGTCCTTCAAGCTCAAAAGCCAGGCTACTGGCCATTTCACGGGCACTGTTCAAGGTTTCGCTGGCATTGGCGAGTAATGTTTCAGTGTCAGTATTTGGGGTCACAGCGAAAAGCGCGGTAGGCGGCTTTATAGGCGATTCAGAAAAACAGGCAGTCATTTTTACCATGGTGCATTCCTTGGATTTACAAGATGTTTGCTCCTTAAATTCGAGCCGCCAAACTCGTGTACCGCATAAGCGAAGCCCGGAGAAGGTAAGCCACTGAATGACGCTCCTGCAACCCCACCAACCTGTGAGAAGTTTCCGATAGGGCAAACCAGCATTTGCCAGCTACATTGAAAAGCCACTACCCAAAGCCCATGGATTGGCTTATGCTTTTAGCTGTATATAAATACAGTGGTCGCAAAAACGCTTGGCGACACTCGAACCAAGGGCAACTCCCTTCAATACTGCACCGATGACGAGGCCGAAAAATGGCTGTTGAAACCCTGTATCGCAGTACCCGTGACCTGGAGACTACATTCGTGGATCGCAAACTTGCCGACGCACACGACCAGATGCTTGAACTGGCAGAGTCCCTGATGGAAGTGCTGTTGAAAAACGTCGAAGGCTTGAGCGAGAAGCAGGCTGAAGATGCCGGTATTTTCATGGCCAAGAACCGCGCGGCGTTTGCGGCGGCGTTCAAGAACAATGCGAGTGCATTGGCGGAGATTGGGCAGCCAGCGGCTGAGTGATGCATTGCCAGTAGTGGCGAAAGGGCTTGCTGTGGCAGAGGGCGCTTGCTGTGGCAGAGGGAGCTTGCTGTGGCGAGGGAGCTTGCTCCCGCTGGGCTGCGCAGCAGACCCAAAAGCTTGGGAGCGCTGCGCACTCCAGCGGGAGCAAGCTCCCTCGCCACAGCAAGCTCCCTCACCACAACAAGCTCCCTCGCCACAGGTTAAGCGTTGATGCCTTTCACATGTGTCATGCCTGCCACAAGGTCTTGCCGAAGAACGTCAACGTGCGGTCCCACGCCAGTTGCGACCAGGCGGCATCGTATTGCGTGTCTGCAATCCGACCATCACCAATCGCCGTCTCGTTGGCAAACGCATGGCGCGCCAGGTAGCGATGGAAAGTCGCGTCCACACCCGCAGCATGCAGTTTTGACTCCAGCTCCGCCACGGTGTCGATATTGAAGAAGGCATCCTGCGTGCCCCAATGCCCGATCAGCGGCGCCTTGATCTTCGAAGCATCCAGATACTCCAGCGGCGGGAAGCCGTACCACACCACGCCCGCAGCCACTTCCGGAATCGCGTTCAACGCCAGCAACGTCAACGCCCCGCCCATGCAGTAACCGGTCACACCGACTTTTTTCGAATCCGCCTGCAAGTACTGCACAGCACCCTTGATGTCCTGAGAAACCGCGTCACCAAAATCCAGCCCATCCATCAGGTGGTGAGCCTCTTCCTCTTCCACGGTCGACGCGCCGCGATAAAGGTCCGGCACCAACACGCGGTAACCGCATTCGGCCAGTCGATTGGCCACGCCCTTGATCTGATCGTTTACGCCCCACCATTCCTGGATCACCACGATCGCCGGCGCGCCTTCGAGTACGGCCGGGCTGGCCAGGTAGCCGTTGACGTCAGCGCCATCCGGGCGTTTGAAGGTGATCATGCGCCCGCTGGAGCGCCCTGCTGTTTGTTTGGACATGCCAACCTCGTTCTGGTGGGTTTGAAAAAGTAAGCCTGCAACAGAGATATCTGTATTTACCCGTGAACGCCACTGCGGGTGTATCAGAGTGTGTATGGATACCCCTGAGATACACACGTACCGGCAATCGCGGCAGCGCGACACACGACAGATACACATCGGCGCTTAAGTGATGAAGCCTGTTCAACATTCAATCACCCAGGGCCCGGAAAATAAAATGAATAACCTCCCTTCTGTCGACCGTCTCACCGTCACCTCCTACACCAATGGGCTGCTCGGCCCCAGCCAGAAAATGCTCGGCCCGCTGGCCGACGGTGGCACCTTGATCACCGGCACCCCGCCCGGTTGCTGGGGCCCGATGATCACGCCGGCCTTTGAGGGTGGCCATGAAGTGACCCAGCCCGTGTTCATCGCCGGCGCCGACATCGGCGACGCGGTGGCGCTGAAGATCAAGCGCATGCGCGTCACCTCCCTGGCCACGTCCTCGGGGGTCATGAGTTTTGTCGAAGGGCGTTACCACGGCGACCCGTTCGTCGCGAAGTTCTGCTCCAACTGCGGGCAAGAGCATCCCGCCAGCCACGTCGAAGGCATTGGCGATGACGCCATTCGTTGCGATGCCTGTGGCGCCGAGGTCAGTGCGTTTCGTTTCAGCAATGGTTACGTGATCGTTCTGGATGCCGAGCATCAGGTGAGCCTGACGGTCAATCAGGCCGTGGCGGATCGCCTGGCCGGCAAGGCATCGGACATGTCGGCGCTGCCCGAACTGTCTGCCCAGCACTCGATCCTGTCCCTGGCCCGCGCCGATATCCCGGGCCTGGCCGCGCATATGCGCCCATTCCTGGGCAACATCGGCACCACGCCTTCACGGGATCTGCCGGATTCCCACAACTGCGGCGACTTCGGCCAGTACCTGGTGGGCGCGCCCCATCGCTACAGCATGACCCACGATGAACTGCACGCCGCGAAAACCGATGGCCACATGGACACCAATTCCGTGCGCGAAGGCTGCATCCTGATCTGCCCGGTGAAGGTCCCCGGCGCCGGGGTGTACATGGGCGATATGCATGCTCAACAGGGCAATGGCGAAATTGCCGGGCATGCCACCGATGTGTCGGGGGAAACCGAACTGACGGTGCAGGTGATCAAGGGCCTGAGCCTAGACGGGCCGATCCTGCTGCAAAACCTCGATGACCTGCCGCCCATGGCGCGCCCGATGACCGCGGAGCAACGCCTGCGGGTGAAGGCACTGGGGGAGCGCTGGGGCCAGGTGGAGATCGAGGAGAACGCGCCCATCACCTTCATCGGCAGTGGGACCAATCTCAACGTCGCGACAGACAACGGACTGGAACGCGCCGCCGCCGTGACCGGGCTGCCGCTCGACGAAGTGCGCAACCGCGCGACCATCAACGGCTCGATTGAAATCAGCCGCCTGCCGGGAACCGTGCGGGTCACGATTCTGTGCCCGATGCACATCCTTGATCGTATGGGCGTGGGCCAACTGGCCCGGGAGAAATATCAGCTTTGACCCGCCTCAGCGGTACAGCAAGCGCTCCGCCAGCTCATCCGCTACCCGCGCGGGTGAGCGTTTTTCAGCCTGGGCATGGGCGAAGATCTCGGTCAGGCGTGTACCGATGTTCGACAGGTGCGCGGTGATGGTTTCCAGCTCCGCGCCGCCGTGCTTGAGGGCCACGTAGATCAGCCCACCGGAGTTGATCACGTAGTCCGGCGCGTAAAGAATCCCACGGCCTTCCAACTGATCGGCCACTTGCAGGTTGGTCAGTTGCGCACTGGCGGAGCCGGCCACCGCTGCGCATCGCAACTGCGCGACCGTGTAGCGGTTGAACACCGCGCCCACACCACAGGGCGCAAGGATATCGCATGGGGTGCTGAGCAAGGCTTCGTTGGCAATCGGGTGCGCACCCAGTTGTTCCATCGCCAGTTGCACCTTGCCGTGGTCGATGTCGCTCACCAGCAATTCAGCCCCGGCGGCGTGCAGTTGCTCGGCCAGGGCATAACCGACGTTGCCCAGGCCCTGGATCGCCACGCGCAGACCTTCCAGATTATCGCTGCCCAGGCGAGCCATCGCGGTGGTGCGGATGCCGGCGAACACGCCCATCGCCGCGTGGGGCGAGGGATCGCCGGCCGCCGTGGTGCTGGTGACATAGCGGGTCTGCTGGGCGATGCAATCCATGTCGGCCACCGAGGTGCCGCTGTCGATGGCGGTGATGTAGCGGCCATCCAACTGCTCGATGCAGCGGCCGAAGGCTTCAAACAATGCCGCGCGGCTTTCCACATGGGCGGGGCGAATGATCACCGCATTGCCGCCACCCACCGGCAAACCGGCCAGCGCGGCCTTGTAGCTCATGCCCTGGGCCAGGCGCGCGGCATCCGCCACGGCACTTTCATCGTCGGGGTAAGAGAGGTAGCGGCAGCCTCCAAGGGCGGGACCCAGGCGGCTGTTGTGGATGGCAATGACCGCCTTCAACCCGGTGGCCGGGTCAACGCTCAGGTGCAGCGATTCAAGGCGGGTGCTGTGCATGAGCGCAAACATCGTCAAGCTCCCGAATCACTTCTGGTAGGCGCCAAGTATAGGACTGCCAGCGAAACCCTGCTGAAGCGCGCAGGAATAAGACCACCGGTTTTAAAGGGTTTGCGACATAAACAGGTAGGACCTGTCTTAAGGCACTGGACGAAAGTTCACAGCAAGGCTAAAACGAGACATCCGCCGGAGAACCCAATGAAGCCCCGCGACGCCTTTTTTGCCTGCCTGGAACGGTCACCGCCCGCGCTGTTTGAAGCCGCGCTGTGGATGGCGGCCGAGCACGACCCGGTGGTGGACCCCTTGGCCATCCTGCAGGACTTCAAGGTATTGCAGCAATTGGTCAGCCTCAGCATGCCGATGCTGCCGGCGGATGAACTCGGACAACCGTTGCTGCGGCGCATGAACGACCTGGGGTTCGCCCAGGATGACCACACCCCGCTGCGCCCCGCCGCCGCGCTGCTGGACAAGGTGTTGAAGCGTAAACGCGGCCAGCCACTGGCATTGGGGCTGATCGCCCTGGAGCTGGCGCGGCGCCTGGACATCCCCTTGGTCGGCGTCAACTTCCCGGGGCACTTCCTGTTGCGCGTGCCGGGCGCCGATCACCTGCTCGACCCCTGCGGCGGCCGACGCCTGTACCCCAACGATTGCCGCGACCTGCTGACCCGCCAGTACGGGCCCAATCTCAAGTTGCAGGCCGACCACCTGCACACCGCCGAGCCGCGATCGATCCTGCAACGGCTGTCGCGTAATCTGCGCCAGTTGCACCTGTCCAACGACGACCACCTGGCCGCTCTGGTGGATGCCGAACGCGTGCTGGAGCTGGGCAATGCCAGCGCCGCCGATTACCTGGCCCGGGCCAGTTTGTATCAGCGCCTGGATTGCCCGAACGCCGAGCGTTTTGACCTGGAACACGCATTGATGCTCAGCGAAGACCCGATCCAGCGTCTACGCCTGACCGAACGGCTGGGCCATTTGCCGCCGAACTCTGTGGTGCATTGACTGGCGAGCGCACCTGGATAATCAACAACGCCGCTATCACCGCCGGAATCGCGCAGAAGAAGAAAATCTGCTGCACCGGTATGTGCATCGCCAGCAGCAGGCTGCCGAACAGCGGCCCCAGGATCGACCCGAACCGCCCGACACCCAGTGCCCAGCCTGTACCGGTGGCCCGCACGTGAGCCGGGTAGAAGTTACTGGCGAACGCGTTCAGGGTCAGTTGACCGCCGATGATGCAGAAGCCCGCCGCAAACACGCAGGCCACCAGATAGCGCGGATTGTCGTGATTCAGCCCCAGCAGGATGGTGCACACCGCAGCCGCTGCCAGCACGCCGGACAGTAGGCGCACTTTGCTTTTGAGCCGGTCGGCAAACCAGGCCATGCCGATGGCGCCCAAGGTCCCGGCGAACAGGAACATCGAGGTCACCAGGTTGGCCTCATTCAGGCCCAGGCCGCTTTCCAGCAACAGCGAAGGCAGCCAGCTGATCATGAAATACAGCAGGATCAGGCTGACAAAAAACGTCGCCCACAGCAGCAAGGTCGGGCGCGCATAACCATGGCGGAACAGCTCCACCACCGTCAGTTTGCTGCCTTGCTCCTGGCGGTTTTCAGCCTCGCTCGCTGGCGGCGGTTGCCAGCCTGGCAGCATTCGCGCGGTGACTTTTTGCAGGCGCGCATACGGCGGTGCATCACGCAGCAGGCGTGGCAGGGATTCGGGCAACATCCAGGCAAGAAACGGAAACAACAGCAAGGGCGTCACACCACCGGCGAGGAACACCGCCTGCCAGCCGAAACTGTCGATAAACCCGGCCGCGACAAAACCACCGGCCGCACCGCCGAAAGAAAAGCCACAGGCGGCGAGCGTCACCATCAATGTTCGCAGGCGGGGTGGTGAGTATTCCGACATGAGGGCCATGGCGCTGGGCATTGCACCGCCCATGCCGATGCCGCAGATAAAGCGGGCGGCCATCAAGGTATTGAGAGAGTTGGCGAACACCATCAGCACCGTGAGGCTGGCGTAGATCAACACACAGCACAGCAGGATGCGCCGCACCCCGAAGCGATCCGCCAGCGGCGTGACGGCCAGGGAGCCCAGCGTCAGCCCCAGCAGGTTGGCGCTGAACACCGGGCCGAACGCGGCTTTTTCCAGGCCCCAGTCCTTGGCCAGCGCCGGTACTACGTAGCCCAGGACCTGGGCGTCGTAGCCGTCGGTGACCAGCAACAGTGCCAGCAACAGGAGAATCAACCACTGATAGCGCGACACCGGACGGGCGTCGAGTGCCGCACGAAAGCTGGCAATCTGATTGTGCATCGCAAGGGACCTGTATTGTTTTTATATATTTTGGACACGCTGAACATCATATGTGGGAGCGGGCTTGCTCGCGAAAGCGGTATGCCAGTCAATACATCTGCTGACTGATACACCGTATTCGCGAGCAAGCCCGCTCCCACATTTGGCCGGTGTGAGCCTGGAGATTTATGGGGTATCCGGTTGGTTGGCGGGATGAGCCGCCATGAACGCCGGATGCTGCGCCGCCAACCCCGCCACCCGCTGAATGCGCGGGTACGCCGCCAGCGACACCTTGAACCGCTCGGCCGCATACAACTGTGGAATCAGGAACGTATCCGCCATCCCCGGCTGCTCGCCAAAGCAGTAACCCTGATCACCGATCAACTGCTCCACCGCCGCCAGGCCCTGGCTGATCCAGTGCCCGATCCACTCCAGCACCTGCGCTTCATCGTGCCCCCATTGCTTGAGCAGATTCTGGGTACTGGAGTTGTGCAGCGGATGAATGTCGCAACCGATGATCGACGCCACCGCGCGCTCATGGGCGCGGGTTGCCAGATCCGTGGAGAGCAACGGCACCTGTGGATAACGTTCCTCCAGGTACTCGATGATTGCCGGCGACTGAATCAACACATCACCCTCATCGGTGCGCAAGGCCGGCACGCGACCTTGCGGGTTGATCGCCAGGTACTCCGGCTGATGGTTGGCGCCGCCCTTGGGCACCAGCAGGTTGACCGGCACGGCGGTGAAGTCCAGGCCCTTGAGGGCCAGCGCGATCCGCACCCGGTAGGACGAAGTGGAGCGGTAGTAGGTATAGAGTTCCATGGCCCTGCCCTCTCAGCGCGCCGCGACCACGGTACCCCGGCATTCGCCGAAGCCGATGGAGGCAAAACCGTCGCGGGTGCAGCGGGCACGCAGGATGATTTCGTCGCCGTCTTCGAGGAATTTCCGCACCTCGCCGGAGGCCAGTTCGATCGGCTTTTTACCGCCCTCGGTGATTTCCAGCAGGCTGCCGAATTGCCCGGCTTCCGGCCCCGACAAGGTGCCCGAACCGAACAGGTCACCCGCCTGCAACTGGCAGCCGTTGACGCTGTGGTGCGCAACCATCTGCGCGACGGTCCAGTACATGTGTTGGGTGTTGCTCAGGGTCAAGCGATGAGCCGGCAGGTTCTGCTCACGCATCGAGGCGGTGGTCAGCAGCACTTCCAGTTCGATATCAAAACCACCGGCAGCCTGGTCGCGCTTGTCCAGCAAGTATGGCAGTGGTTGCGGGTCGCCTTCAGGGCGCGCCGGTTGTGCCTTGCGGAACGGTTCCAGGGCTTCAGCCGTCACCACCCATGGCGAAATACTGGTGATGAAACTCTTCGACAGGAACGGGCCCAGCGGCTGGTATTCCCAAGCCTGGATATCCCGCGCCGACCAGTCGTTGAGCAGGCAGAAACCGGCGATGTGATCAGCCGCGTCGCCGATGGCAATCGAGTCGCCCATGGCATTGCCCTGGCCGATCCAGATGCCCAGCTCCAGCTCGTAGTCCAGGCGTGCGCAGGGGCCGAAGGTCGGCTCGGTTTGACCGGCTGGCAGGGTCTGGCCTTTCGGGCGGCGGACCTCGGTGCCCGACGGGCGAATCGTCGACGCGCGGCCGTGGTAGCCGATCGGCACATACTTGTAGTTGGGCAGCAGCGGGTTGTCCGGGCGGAACAGCTTGCCGACGTTTTGCGCGTGCTCGATGCCCACGTAGAAGTCGGTGTAGTCGTTGATCCTGGCCGGCAGGTGCATCTGGCAATCGGCAGCCGGGTGCAGCGCAGCTTGCAGTTTGCCTTGCTGGTCGCTGCCTTCGGCCAACAGTTCCAGCAGGCGTTCGCGCAGGGCCACGCGCGGGCCACGGCCGAGTTCGAAAAATGCGTTCAGTTGGCCGCCAGCGGTGGCTTCAACGGCCCGGCGGGCTTCGCCTTCAAAGCATTCCAACGCGGCGTGCAGATCAAGAATCTGCTCGCCAATCGCCACGCCACTGCGCGGTGCCGAGCCATTAAGGCTGAACACCCCCAACGGCAGGTTTTGCAGCGGGAAATCCCGGTGACCGTTGGCGGAAACCACCCAACTGCGGGTGAGATTAGGCTGCGTCATGGGTTATCTCCGATTCGGGTTGAAGGTTGCGGGCAGTGAGGCCCAGCAAGCGTCGTAGGAAGGTTGCAGCTGCGAGCATTCAAGGGCGAACTGGGTGGGACGCAGCACCTGGCTGGTCTCGAACATGAACGCCATGGTGTTATCAATCTTGTGGGGCTCAAGCGTCGCGTTGATGGCTTTGGTGCAGGTCTCGCCATCCGGGCCGTGGGCGCTCATGCAGCTGTGCAACGACGCGCCGCCGGGCACGAAGCCTTCGGCCTTGGCGTCGTAGGCACCCTGGATCAGGCCCATGTATTCGTTCATCAGGTTGCGGTGGAACCACGGTGGCCGGAAGGTGTTTTCGGCGACCATCCAGCGGGGCGGGAAGATCACGAAGTCGAGGTTGGCCAGGCCGTGCACGCTGGTGGGCGAGGTCAATACGGTGAAGATCGACGGGTCCGGGTGATCGAAGCTCACGGTGCCGATGGTGTTGAAACGACGCAGGTCGTATTTGTACGGCACGTTGTTGCCGTGCCACGCCACCACGTTCAGCGGCGAATGGTCGAGCTGGCAGCCCCACAGTTCACCGAGGAATTTCTGCACCAGCGTGGTCGGTTGCTTGAGGTCTTCGTAATGGGCGACGGGCGTGAGGAAATCCCGTGGGTTGGCCAGGCCGTTACTGCCGATAGGACCAAGGTCCGGCAGGCGCAGTGGCGCGCCATGGTTCTCGGCGACGTAACCGCGGGCCTGGGCATCCAGCAGTTCGACGCGGAATTTCAGGCCGCGGGGCAGCACGACGATTTCCAGTGGCTCGACTTCCAGCACACCCAGTTCGGTCGCAATGCGCAGGCGGCCCTGTTCGGGAACGATCAACAGTTCGCCGTCCGCGTTGAAGAACACGCGGTCCATCGAACGGTTGGCGCGGTAGTTGTAGATGCTGATGCCCGAGGGTTTTTCCGATCCGGAATTGGCGACCATGCCTACAAGGCCATCGATGAAATCTGTCGGCTCACCCGGAATATCCAGCGGGTTCCAGCGCAGGCGGTTGGGCGTCACAGCACCCAGCGGTCCACCGGCCAATTGCCGTTCCAGCTTGACGAACGCCGGGTGATTGGCCGACGGCTGGATGCGGTACAACCAGGTGCGCCGGGCTTCGCTGCGGGCCATGGTGAAGGCGGTGCCGGAAAAGAGTTCGGTGTACAGCCCGTAGGGCGCTTTCTGCGGGGCGTTCTGGCCGACGGGCAATGCACCGGGCAAGGCTTCAGTGGCAAATTCATTGCCAAAACCCGATTGGTATTCGAGGGTCATGGATCGTCCTCTGAGCGGAAGTTGTTTTTATCGTAATCCAGTTACGCATAACGTAATTTGATACCTGTTGACCGTCAAGCTATAAAGACGCCCATTCGTCTTTCGGATTCATGCCTTCCATGGAAAAGCCGCCCGCCCCCCGCGACACCGGTAAACAGAAAGTCCGCTCGGCTGAAGTGGGCACCGACATCCTCAAGGCCCTGGCTGAACTGTCGCCGGCCACCTCGTTGTCGCGCCTGGCCGAGCACGTGCAAATGCCGGCGAGCAAGGTCCACCGCTATTTGCAGGCGCTGATTGCCTCGGGTTTTGCCGAACAGAACACCGCCACCAACCATTACGGCCTGGGCCGCGAAGCCTTGCGCGTGGGGCTGGCCGCGCTGGGCAGCATGGACGTGCTGAAAGTCGCCGCCCTGCCCCTGGCGGAACTGCGGGATGAGTTGAATGAAACCTGCTTCCTGGCCGTCTGGGGTAACCAGGGCGCGACGGTGGTGCATATCGAGCCGGCGGTGCGCGCGGTGACGGTGGTCACGCAATTGGGCTCGGTGTTGCCGTTGCTCAGTTCGTCCACCGGGCTGGTGTTCAGTGCGTTCCTGCCGTCGCGGGAAACCGTGGAGTTGCGCGAGCGGGAGATTCAGGCGGGCGTTGCCCATGCGTTGGCGGATGACCAGGAATACGCGACCACCTGTGAGCAGATCCGCCAGCGCGGCTTGCACTTTGTGCATGGTTTGCTGATGCCGGGTGTGGACGCGTTGTCGGCGCCGGTGTTCAACGCGGTCGGGCAAGTGGCGGCGGTGTTGACCGTGGTGGGGCCGACGTCGCTGTTCCATGCCGATGAAGACGGCCCGGCGGCGAAGCGTTTGCTGGCGGCGACCCAGGCGGTGAGTTGGCGCATGGGTTATCAGCCCTGACGCTCAGTATCAGGCACCCAACAGAACAAAATGTGGGAGCGGGCTTGCTCGCGAATGCAGTCTGTCAGTTAAAGCATCAGTGACTGATACACCGCATTCGCGAGCAAGCCCGCTCCCACATTTGATCTTCATTGTTTGACGAATAGTGCATGGCTTCAAGCCATCAAGCCCAGCGTCTTGGCTTTCGCCACCGCCTGGGTACGCCGCTCCACCCCCAACTTGCTGTGAATCCTCCGCGCATGGGTTTTTACCGTGTGCAGCGAGATAAACAATTGGCTGGCAATTTCCAGATTGGAATTGCCCTGGGCAATCAGTTGCAGCACCTCAAGCTCGCGCTGGCTCAGGGGATTTTCCCCCGCCGCCGCCGGGCATTCCTGCGGTTCCAGCCCCAATGCACTCAACAACCCCGGTTGCCTGAGGCGCAGCTCGCGAATCGCCTGCTGTACCTGGCAACGCCCCGCCAGTTCCAATCCGGCTTCCAGCGAGCGCACGGCCAACGGGCGATCGCCGACTTGCCAGGCCACTTCCCCCAGCACCAAGTGCAACTCCGCTTCCAGGCACAGCATGCCCCGCTGACGGGCGGCCTCCAGTAACGCACTCAGGCGGGCGACAGGCTCTTCGGCGCGATGCAATTTCACTTCGGCCAGCACCTGCAAATATTCAAGCCTGGGGATCAACTCCAGGGTGGCCGGCGGTGCTTGTTTCGCCTTGGGGCCACGGTAGTGCCGCAGCACCCGGGTCACCGCCTCCAGGGTCAGTTCGGCGCGACCCTGTTGCAGCCAGAAATGCCCGCTGAGCAACAGCAATACGGCGCGATAGACGGTGTCGGGCACCTGGCGTTGCTGCATCAGGCGTTCAGCGTCGCGCAACTGGATAAACGCCTGGGCGTAATCGCCCTTGTTGGCGGCCAATAGCGCCAGTCCCAGGTAGCCGTAGAGCACGCGTTTGTCCTGGCTGTGCAGGCACATGCCCAGGCCGGATTCGAAGCATTCGGCGGCCACGGCGTCGTGGCCCTGGCGCAGCGCCAGGTGCCCACGTCGCAAGCAAATCCGTCCCATCAACGGCCCGGCTTTAAGCCGCTGTTGCACCAACATGCGCTGCACAGTTTCCAGCAGGCTCTGGGCCCGATACGGCGCACCGCGCTGCTCCAGCAACTGCGCATGATCGAGCTCCAACAATGCCTCCAACAGCAGTGAGCCGTGGGAGCGCGCCAGGCACAACGCCTCGCGGTTCCGCGCCTGGGCCACGTCCAGCTCGCCACGCAGCAAGGCTTGCTGGGTCAGGCCCGACAGGCACATCAGGCGCGACGTCCAGGCGCTCTCGGGCAAGTCTTGCAGGGCTTCGAGAAAATGTTCCCGGGCCCGTGCGGCTTCGCCGCCCAGATGCAACAGCCAGCCCCATTGCGCCTGCCAGCGGGCCAGCAGATAACGCTGCAGGTGCGCGGTCGGTTGCGGAGTGAAACGCGCCAGTTGGTCAATGCACAACGCCGCCTGGTCGAAACGCCCGGCAAACAGCAACGCCGCCGTTACCAAGCCCACCAGTTGCGCCGAGCCCAGCATCAATTCATCGCCATGCTGCTCATGCAGGCGCAACAACAGCACCGCATTTTGCTGGCGGAACAGGTCTTCAAAACTGAAGTGCTGCAACAGGCTCACGGCAACTTCGTACTCTTCGGCCAGCAGCGCCTGCTCAAACGCGGCCTGCCAGTCCTCGGCGGCGGTAAACCATTGGCACGCGCGCCGGTGCCAGGAGCGCCTGGCTGGCCAGGGTTCGGCGCGCATCAGTTGGGCCAGTGGCGGGAAGACTTGCAGCCAGTCGGTGGACTCTTCCCAGGGCTCGATAAAGGCGCCCAGCGTCTGCAAGTCTCGCAGGTAGTCGCCACCGTCACCAAAGCCGAACAGGTGGTCACACAAGCTCGGGTTGAAGCGTGGCAGGTGCGCGAGCACGCGCCAGGCCTCAGCCAATTCCGGCGCCAGGCCCGTGAACAGTTCGTGTTGCAGGTAGTCGAGCAAGGTTTTGTCCGGGTGCCCGTCGCCTTCAAGCAATCCGATACGCACTCCGGCGCACCAGCCGGCGCTGAACTGCAATACCTTGTCGGCGCTGGGCCCGGCCAAGTGCTGGATTTCGCTGGGGTCAAACGCCAACTCGGCAGCGCTGCATTCCCACAGTTCATCATCAAGCAACAGCCGGGGCCAGTTGCAGGCCGGCCGCCGCCGCGCGCCGATCCACCAGGTCAAGGCCGGGCTGCTGGCGGCCAGAATGCGGTCAAGCAACCCATCCAGTTCAGGCGCCGGCACGCGGCAGAAGTCATCGAGAAACAACCAGGCCGGCGCTTGCCAGCGGTTCAGGGCCAGCAGCAACGTGGGCTCATCAACAAAGTCGAGGCCAAGGCTTTGCGCCAGGCGCTGACACAAATCCGAGGCCACGCCATTCAGCGGCAACCAGTACACCTGGCACTGCGAAGGCGCCTGCAACGCGCACTCGGCGAGCAATGCACTCTTGCCGCTGCCGGCCGGGGCGCAGAGCAACTTCACCCGTGCCGTGGCGTTGAGCAGCGGCACGGCCAGGCGCGGGCGCAACAGATGATGGGGAGACAAGCGTGGCATGAATCCAGGACGATCCAGACAACGGGTCATGGCGGTCATTACTGCGTCCCTGTTTTTTATTATTAGGCGGCGTGCGCCCTACCCTAGTCCTGTGGCTGGCGGTTGTTGAGGAGTATTCAGCAGGCTGATTGGCGGGCATAAAAAAGCCGGGAGCCAAAAGGCCACCCGGCACTCGTTCTAAAGGTGGAACACCGTAAATGTGGGAGCGGGCTTGCTCGCGAAGGCGGTGTATCAGTCACTGATGCTTTAACTGACAGACCGCCTTCGCGAGCAAGCCCGCTCCCACAGTTTCATCGTATTTCAATCAGGTTTTAGCGCACGCCTTCCGAGCGCAATGCTGCCGGCGTGTAGTCGGCCGCCTTGGCCGCAAAGCCGAACACAAAGCTGCTCTTCTCTTCGTTCTTCATGCCCAGGGCGATGTAGCGCCCGGCGATGATGTCGTACAGGGTTTCGACGGTGTAGGCCGGCACCTGATGGTCGTAGTAGAACTGCGCGTGACCTTCAGCAACACGCCACAGCTGGCCGCGGCCGTCGTAGTGGTCCACCAGCGCCACCTGCCAGCTGTCTTCGTCGATGTACATGTGGCGCTTGGCGTAGATGTGCCGCTCGCTCGGCTTGACCGTGCCGATCACTTCCCAGACCCGGTGCAGCTCGTAGCGGGTCAGGTCCTGGTTGATGTGGCCGGCCTTGATGATGTCGTCGTACTTGAGGGTCGGCGAATCGAGCTTGTAGCTGTTGTAGGGAATGTACATCTCCTTCTTGCCCACCAGCTTCCAGTCGTAGCGGTCGGGGGCGCCGGAGAACATGTCGAAGTTATCCGAGGTGCGCAGGCCGTCGGCCGCAGTGCCCGGCCCGTCGTAGGCCACTTGCGGCGCACGGCGTACCCGGCGCTGGCCGGCGTTGTAGACCCAGGCCAGGCGCGGTTCCTTCACCTGGTCGAGCGTCTCATGCACCAACAGTACGTTGCCGGCCAGGCGCGCCGGGGCGGTCACCGATTGTTTGAAGAAGGTCAGTACGTTGGCGCCCTTGACCGGGTCCATGTCCGGGATCAGTTGCGGCACGGCCACTTCTTCCTCGAAACGGATCGGCGTGTAGCTGCCGTTGGTCTGCGGCGTGGCCTGGGTGATGATGCGGCGCAGGTTGCCGCCGTGGTAACGGGTGATGTGGTTCCACAGCACTTCCACGCCATTTTTCGGAATCGGGAAGGCGTAGTAGCGGTTGCCGGTGAAATTTTCCAGGCCATTGCCGTCGTTGATCGCGTGTACGTTGAGCGCGCTGCGCTTGATCGACTCGTAGATCTCCGGCGGCAGGTTGACCGTGCGGTGGGTCGGGTACACGGGGATCTTGTAGGTTTGCGGGTAGCGCTTGAACATCGCCACCTGGCCTTCGGACAGTTTGTCCTTGTACTTGTCGACCGTAGCGGCGGTGATCACGAACAGCGGCTTTTCATTGGCGAACGGGTCAGCGAGGAAGCCCTTGCTGTCCACCGCCCCGGCGTTTTTCGGGATACCACCGGTCCATGCCGGGATCGAACCATCGGCGTTACCGGCCTTCTCGGCGCCCACCGGGGTCAGGGTAGTGCCGAGCTTGGCCGCTTCTTCCGGCGACACTGCGGCCATCACGTTGGCGGCCAACAGGCTCAGGGCCAACACCCCGCATTGCAGAATCATCTTGCGCATAGTCTTTTGTCCTTACTTAAGCCAAATCAGAAGTTCACGCCAAAGCTGAGGGCGATGAAGTCGCGGTCGGTGAGGGTGTTGTAGTCACCGCCAAAAAAGTCGGTGTAGCTCAGGCTCGCGGTGTAGGTGTTGCGGTAGTCCGCATCCACGCCGACGCTGATGGCCTTGGCGCCTTCGTTGAACAGGCCGTTGGGGCCGTAGCCGCTGACGTCCTGGGACCACGACACGTTGGGCTTGAGGTTGACCCCGGCGAATACGTTGTTGTAATCGAGGATGGCCCGGGCGCGATAACCCCAGGAGTTGGCCGTGACAAACCCATCGGTGTCGCCGCCGAAGCCGTACTGGCCGTAGACCGAGTCACGGCCATAACGCAGCTTGGATTTCGCCTCCAGCCCGCCGACGTGCACAAAGGCCGCCTCGCCCACCAGGGTCAGGCGTTCGGCGCCCAGTACCTGGTCGAAGAATTGGGTCATGGTGCTCTGGATCTGGGTGATTTCCTTGCGGCGGTAGCCGCCGTTGTCGGCGCCGAAGGAACTGCTGATCGGTGAAGCGGCGTTGCCGGCAATCGGGTTGACCAGGGCCAGCGTCAGGTCGGTGGTGTTGAGTTGTACGGGAGCATTCGGGCGGTAGCTGATTTCGCCGGTCCAGGCGGTGCCGGTGGGCAAGGTGGTGGAGAAACTGGCACCGAACAGGCGGATGTTTTCCGGGTAGTCGAGGTAATACTGGCCGCGACCGAGCATCGTGCTTTGCGCCAGGCCGGCCCCGGTACCCGGGGCGATCCCGTTGGCCGCGTTGGCAATAGCGCCAATGGTTGCCAGGTTGGTGTTGGCGGTGATGGTACCGACGGTGGGCGTGCGGCTGTGATAGTTCATGAAGTACAGGCCGTACTCGGTGTCATCTCCCAGCCAGCGCAACGCCATGCCGAACTGGCCGCCATCGCGCGCCTCGCGGTCTTTTGCACGCTGCACCACTACGCCTTCTTTCGTAACCTGGAAGCCCTGGCCAAACGCCGCCGCTACCGGTTGCAATGGTGCAATCGCCGGGCTGCCGACGGTGTAGTTGCCGTTGCAGCCATGGGCCACCACGTCGTTACCGAAGAAGGTGCCGCAGTTGTCCACCACGGTGTTTTCCCAGTTCAACTGGTAGAAACCTTCCACGCTCAACTGGTTGGTGAGGCTTTGGGAGGCGAACACCATGTTGACCGGAATCAGGCCTTCCTTGATCTCGGCGCCAGGGCGGCGGAACGCGGAAACGTCGATGGGGTTGATGCTGTTGATGGAGTTGCCGATGAACGTACTTTCCCCCCAACTGACCACCTGTTTACCGACGCGCACGTTGCCCGGCAAATCGCCGATGGAATAGTTGTGATAGACAAATGCATCGAGTAATTCGTAGCCGGAAGAGCGCGCGCCTTCGTCGCGGTGGTTATTGCTGATCTGCTTGAATTCGCGGTCTTCGTCCTGCAGTTCGAAGTCGTACCAGTACTTGCCGCGCACGAACACGCCGCTGTCGCCGTACTTGAGTTCCAGGTCGTGGATGCCCTTGAAGATCTTGGAGAAGGTCTCACCCTTCTTGAAGTTCAGGCGACCATCATCGCCGGTGGAAGCCTGGCCCGTTCCGCCGTTGGGAATGCCCACCAGCTTCTTGTCGGCATCGCGCATGCCCCAGCTGGCACCGACCGACAGCGAGGAATCGAATTGCCCTTCGATCTCGCCGATGTTGAACGAAACAGCCTGCGCCTGGGCACAGCAACCCAAAGCAACCGCAGCGGCCAGCGCCTGTGGCCTGAAGATGGCGCGCATTGTTGTTTTTGTCATGCGTCTTCCCCGGTGGTGTGACAGAAGGCCCCACCCTACTGCCCGCGATCAGGAGCGATAAGCGCACCAAGGAGGTATTCGTGTTGTCGCTCGAAAGGATGAGAGGGCGCTCTGGCCGGGGTCTTGGAGAGGCCATGGACGAGATGGATGAAGGATTATCAGGGGGATGGATGAGGTGTTATTGCCACTGTTGCGGGTTTGGTAACAGTCCTTGTCTCGAATCGCTATTTTTCATTTTGTAACAAAAGCCTATTCTTGCCTGGCTTTCAGGGCAAACCGCCCGCTTCCAGAACCTGGAGGAACAGCCAGTTTTTTTATGGATTGATCAATATTTTCAATCTGTTACCGGTGTTCACTGACGTTGATTTATTGCTCCTTGATCAAACGTCTTACTTCAGCCGCTGCCTTTGCAGCGGCTTTTTTTATGCCTGAAATACAGCGGGGCGCCATGGCGCCCCGCTTGATTAAAACTTTTTCACGTAATGATCACAGGCTGTACTTCTGCAGGTTGGCCATCATCTCCTTCAAGGCCTCGATGTTGTCCTTGGGGTGAGCGGCCCCGTCGAAGTCACAGATTTGCTGCCAGTGGGCGGCGACATCATCCGGGGAGAACCCGGCTTCAGGATCAAACCCAACCCCCAGGCTGCGCTCCCAGCGGGTCTTGCCGATCCAGCCGCCGCCCACCTCAAACAGCCCGGAGGTTTCCTGACACGCCTCGCTGCCCAGGTACACCACCAGCGGGCTGATCAATTCCGGCTTGAGGCGTTCGAAGACTTGCGGCGGGATCAGGCCTTCGGTCATGCGTGTACCACCGGTGGGGGCGATGGCGTTGACCAGGATGTTGTTCTTGCGGCCTTCCAGCGCCAGGGTGCGGGTCAGGCCGTACAGGCCGAGCTTGGCCATGCCGTAGTTGGACTGGCCGAAGTTGCCGTAGATACCGGAGGTGGAGGCGGTGAAGATCACCCGGCCGTAGGCTTGTTCACGCAGGTGGGGCCAGGCGGCGCGGGTGACTTTGTAGGCGCCTTCGACGTGTACGCGGTAGACCAGGTCCCAGTCGCTGTCTTCCATTTTGTGGAAGGTTTTGTCCCGCAGGATCCCGGCGTTGTTGACCACGACGTCGATGCGGCCGAAGGCGTCGAGGGCGTTCTGGACGATCTTGTCACCGTCGGTGACGGAGTCGTGGTTGGCCTCGGCGATGCCGCCGGCTTCGCGGATTTCGGCCACTACGCGGTCGGCCGCCGAGGCGTTGGCGCCTTCGCCCTGGGTTGAGCCGCCAAGATCGTTGACCAGCACTTTGGCGCCGTGTCTGGCGAACAGGAGTGCGTGGGCGCGGCCTAGTCCGCCGCCGGCACCGGTGACGATCACGACCTTGTCTTGGAACTGCACAGGCTCACTCATTGGGGACTCCAGGGGTGGTTAGGGGTGGATGGGTTGAGTGTCAGGCACGGGGCTTGTGGTCACAATAAATACGGTTGGGAGTGAATGGTGCGCGATAAGGCTGGGGGATGATTGGTGTGGGTTAGATGGGGGACATATCCGTTATTTAGGTA